>NZ_JBHWZY010000668.1:0-3876 GCF_042727815.1 Nocardia sp. NPDC060220 | reverse complement strand
GTCTGTTCGAACTCCTACATCAGTGGCCTCTCGCTGGCCGACTGCATCTTCTCGGGGCGGCGGGCGGGCGCCCACAGCGCCCGGCCGCTGCTCCCTCGATGAGCACCCGCCGACGCCGGCTGATCAGGCGGGCATCCGATCCGGCGGGCCGCTCGCTCGCTCGATCCCGGTGACGAACGCGCTGACCTCGGCCAAGGCAGCGACTGCTTCGGGGACGGCCAGATAGCCGGCCTGGAAGACGTGGACTTGGCCGGGCCAGATCTGCAGGTCACAGCGCACGCCGACGCGGCGGGCGGTTGCCGCGAGGTGTTCGGCGTCGGCCTGCAAGACCTCGAGCCCCCCGACCTGGATGAGCATCGGCGCAAAGCCGGGGACGATCCCCGCCGCGACGTCCAGGCGCGGATCGGCGAGGTCTGACCCCGCCACGTACATGCCGACCAGCCGGTTGCCGGTGGTGGCGGAGGCGTACGGGTCGCGTACGCCCGGTTCCTTCGTCGCGGCCAGTCCGAAGGTGGGGTCGGCCACCGGCGAGAACAACACCAGCCCGGACGGTTGTGGAAGTCCGCGCCGGGCCAGCTCACCGGCGAGGGCCAGTGCCAGGTGCCCGCCCGCGGAGTCTCCGGCGACGACGATGTCGGCGGGTCGATGCCCGCGGGCGAGTAACCAGAGGTACCCACGCAGCGCGTCCTCGTGTGCCGCGGGAAACGGGTCCTCGGGCGCGAGCCGGTACCGCGCGGCGAACACGGGGCGTCCGCTCGCGCGACCCACCCGCCCGACCAAGCCGCGGTGGGTGCCCGGCGAACAGGAGAAGTACGCACTGCCGTGCAGGTAGTAGACGACCGGCTCGTGTGGCTCGGGTACTGCGTTCACCCATTCGCCGCGGACCGCGAATTCGGTGTCCGCGTGTTCGTGGACGGGAAAACGCGCCACCGTCCAGGACGGCATGACCAGGCGCAACCCGTGCATTGCCGCGCGTCCGATACGGACGCCGGCGCGAGTGGCGGGAAGCCGCGAGCCCAGTCGGCGCACTGTCAGCAGCATGACCGCCGCCACGATTCGGCTGGCGCGCGACGGTGTCGCGCTGAGATTTCGATCCATGCCGTGCATCATCTCGGGAAACAGGCCAACTGACAAGAACTCATGTCAAAACGCGCGATTGTCCTGTACTTTGTTGACATGACTTCATGTCAAAATTGGGACAGGCAATGAAAGGGCAGGTCATCGCGGTGACCGGCGGTGCGCGTGGGATCGGGAGGGAGATCGCCGCGCACCTCGCCCGCGCGGGCGAGCGCGTCGCGATCGGCGACATCGACGAATCGGCGGCCCGCGCCACCGCCACGGAACTGGGTGCGCAGGTGCGGGGCTTCGGCGTCGATGTCGCCGACCGGGATTCGTTCGCGGCGTTCCTCGCCGCCGTCGAGCAGGTGTGGGGACCGCTCGATGTCCTCGTCAACAACGCCGGGGTGATGTGGGTCGGCCCGTTCGATCGGGAACCCGAGGCGGCGCGGCGACGACAGTTCGACGTGAACGTGCACGGCGTCATCAACGGGGTGACCCTCGCCGTACCGGCCATGCGTGCGCGAGGCGCCGGGCACATCGTCACCGTGGCCTCCGCCGCGTCGAAGCTCGCCCCGCCCGGTGAGTCCTCCTACGCCGCGACCAAGCACGCCGTCTTCGGCTACCTGAGCGGGGTCCGCGCGGAACTGCGCGGCAGCGGGGTCGAACTCTCGGTGATCATGCCGACCGTCGTGGACACCGAATTGGCGACCGGCACCGCCACCGGCGCGGTGGCACTGCTCCAGCCCGCCGACGTTGCCCGCGCCGTCCTCCGGACGATCGAACGCCCGCGATTCGAGGTGACAGTGCCCCGCTACATCGGAGCGCTGCTGCGCGCGGTGAACGTGCTCCCGGCCGCCCTGCGCGACCGCGTCCTGCTCGGCATGGTCCCGGATCAGGTTGCCGCCGTTCATGATTCATCGAGCCGGGCCGACTATGAACACAAGGTCTGTGGCCCCACCGAACCTCCACCCACGCCGACGACAGGAAACCGGACATGACCACAACCGACGCTCTCGGCGACATCCGGCCGATACCGGAGTTCGCCGGTGTCCACGACGTGTGGCCGCGCGGCGACCGGCTCGAGGCGGTGCGCGAAGGCGCGCGCCGCTACCGCGAGCGGTTCCTCCGGCAGGGGCAGGTGCGTGCGGTCAAGAGCTTCGACATCGCCGCCGCCCCGTATCCGCAGCGATTCGCGTTCCAGGGCTATTCGATCGGCCCCAACCCGATGATCTCGATCATCAACCGGATGTTCGTGGTCCAGTTCGAGGGATTCGACGGCACGCTCCGAACGCTGGTCTGGGAGCCCACCGTCGCGGCCGGATCGGGCAAGGCCCCGTTCTACGCGAAACTGCAGAAGCTCTCGCGCACGCTGCGCGCGGAGTCGCTGTTCGTCAAGTACTACAACGATCCCGAGGTGGTGCTGCCCCGGCTGGGCCTGCGCAACGAGGATGTCGACTACGTCAGCTTCGACCATCTGCACGTGCAGGACATCCGCATGATCATGGGCAGCGACGTGCCGATCGACGGAGAGTCCGGCCCGCGTGACCCGCTGTTCCCGAACGCGCGGATGCTCGTGCAGCGCACCGAACTCGGCACGCTGGAATCGGTGCACCCGATGCAGTGGGCGTGGTACGTCGACGGCGGTATGGACGGCGTCCCCGCCGAGCGGCTGCAGGTCCTCGACGGTGACGTCGAGTTGGGTGTCGGGGTGAGCCTGCTGTGGACACCCGGCCACACCGACGGGAACCACTCGCTGTGCGTGAACACGCCCGACGGTGTGTGGGTGTCCTCGGAGAACGGGATGGCCGCCGACAGCTGGCAACCGGAACTGTCCAGGATTCCCGGGGTCCGGCAGCAGGCGCAGTTCTACGGCCGCGAAGTCGTCCTCAACGCGAACACTCTCGAAGACTCGCTGGATCAATACGATTCCATGGTCAAGGAGAAGACCATGGCTTCCCGGTCACCGCGCGATCCGCGCTGGCTGCAAGTCATCGCCTCCTCGGAATGCGCGAACTGGAAGCGGCAGTGGCCGGTCGTGCCGACTTTCACCCACGGCGGACTCGACTACGGGACGATCGTGATCCCACCGCGGGCCGATGACTAGGATGGAGACCTTCTAGATCAGGTAGCCGGATGCGGGAGGACAGTGACCGAGACCGACGCTCCGTCCGGGAACCGAGCTCCGTCGCGCCGCTACGGTGGGCGGGACAAGGAGAGTCGAAGCGCTGAGCGTCGAGACGCGCTCCTCGCGGCCGGCCTGGAACTGTTCGGCACCATCGGCTATCCGGCGTCCTCGGTGAAGAAGATCTGCGACCGCGCGGGTTTGACCGAGCGGTACTTCTACGAGTCCTTCACTCATCGTGAGGCATTGCTGCGCGCGGTCTACGACGGTCAGATCGACCAGGTCCGCGCCGCGACCTTGGCGGCGCTCGCGGGTGCCGAACCCGATCTGGCTCCCCAGGCACACGCCAGTGTCGACGCCTTCGTTCGGACCGTGGCCGCGGACCCGCGCCGTGCCCGGGTCATCTTCATCGAGGTCGTGGGAGTCAGCGCGGAGCTCGAGGTGCACCGGCGCGCGGTCATGCACGAATTCGCCCAGCTGATCGCCGGTTTCGCCGACGCCTACTTCCATGTTCCCGCCACCGATCGTTTGGCGATCGCGGCAATGCTGTTCGCCGGCGGGATGACCGAGCTGATGGTGGACTGGACGCTGGCCGACGCACCCTTGCCGCTCGACGAACTGATCGACGTCGCCGTGAGCATTCTGATCCACGGCCTCGGGACCCTGGATCGCCGACCCGGCGACCAGGTGTAGCC
>NZ_JBHWZY010000667.1:0-3885 GCF_042727815.1 Nocardia sp. NPDC060220 | reverse complement strand
GTCGGAATCGGACGGCGGCCTTTGTCGTGTGACTAGCGCGGCACCGGGATGGGGATCGGTGGCAGGCGCGGAATCTGCGGCAGCCCCGGAATCACCGGTGCCGGCGCGGCGGGCGGGGGAGTCGTCGGCGCGGGCACCCGGACGGTGCCGTCACTGATGTAGATCGTGACCACCGAGCCCGGAATGGCCGAGCCGTTCGGCGAACTGCCCATCACCGTGCCCTTGGCCTGCGAACCGGCGCCCGTCACCGCGGAGACCTGGAAGCCGGCGCCGGACAGGATCGAGGTGGCCTCGCCCTGCGACTTGCCCGCCACATCGGGGACCTGGGAGTTGTTCGCGCCGCGGACGTACTTGTCGTCCACCGGCGGCAGGCCCGGCGGCGGGAACCGGTCCATCAACGGCTTGATGGCGTTGAACCAGGTGCGGGCCGGTTCGTTACCACCGAACAGGCCGGAGGCATCGCTGGCGCCGCAGTTGCGCAGCGGGAACGAGCAGATCTCGCCGGGCGTCGGGCTGTCGCCGTAGACGTAGACCGACGAAGCCAGCGCGTTGGTGAAGCCGAGGAACGCCGAGGAGCGGTGGCTCTCGGTGGTGCCCGTCTTACCCGACATCGGTGCCGACCACCCGGCCGCGCGCGCGGCGCCCGCGGCGGTACCGCTGACGTCGTCCTTGCTCATCGCGTTGGCGAGGGTGTTGGCCAGACCCGGGTCGACCACCTGCTCACAGGCTTGCTGGGTGAGCGGAACGGCCTTGCCGCTGCGGTCGACGACCTCCTTGATCGGCGAGGGCGGGCACCACTTGCCGCCCGAGCCGAGCGTGGCGGCCACGTTCGTCAGTTCGAGCGGGTTGATCGCGAACGGGCCGAGGGTGAACGAGCCCATGTTGTTGTTCTTGATGTGGTCGGCCAGGCTCGAGTTGCCGTGCCCGGAGGTGCCGGGGTTGGTGTAGGACCGCATGCCCAGGCGCACGGCCATGTCCACCGCGGACGAGACGCCCACGTCCTGGATCATCTTCACGAAGGTGGTGTTGGGCGAGGTCGCCAGCGCGTCGGTCACCGACATCGACCCCGGGTAGTTGCCCGCGTTCTTGACACACCACGAGTCGGCCGGGCAGCCCGGCGAGTTCGAGTAGCCCATGCCCCTGGCGGCGTAGGTGCCGGGGACGTCCACCTGGGCGGCGATGCCGAGGCCCTTCTCCATCGCGGCGGCGGTGGTGAAGAGCTTGAAGATCGAGCCCGCGCCGTCACCGGCCATCGAGTACGGCTGGCCCAGCAGCGTCTCGTTGGCGTCGCGGTTGAGGCCGTACGTGCGGCTCGACGCCATCGCGAGGACAGGGTGCGAATCCTGACCGGGCGCGACCACCGACATCACCTCGGCGATGTTGTCGAGGTCGGGGTTGGCCTGCTCGTTCACCGAACGCTTCACCGATTCCTGCAGCACCGGATCGAGTGTGGTCTTGATCAGGTAGCCGCCCTTGTCGATCTGCTCGCGACTGATCCCGGCCTCGGCCAGGTACTGCAGCGCGTAGTCGCAGAAGAAGCCCTTGTCGTTGGCGGAGATGCACCCGCGCGGCAGGCCCTTGGGTTCGGGCAGCACGCCGAGCGGTTCGGCCTTGGCCTTGCGGAACTCCTCGGCGCGGTGCGGGATGTTCTGGATCAGCGTGTCGAGCACGGTGTTGCGGCGGTCGGTGACGCCGGCCACGTTGGTGTAGGGGTTCAGCTTGGAGCTGGACTGCACCATGCCCGCCAGCATCGCCGACTGGGTGATGCTGAGCTGGGACGCGTCGATACCGAAGTAGGTCTGCGCGGCGTCCTGGATGCCGTAGGAACCGTTACCGAAGGGCACCAGGTTCAGGTAGCGGGTGAGGATCTCGTCCTTGGACAGTTCGCGGTCCAGCGTGAGCGCCATCCGGATCTCGCGCAGCTTGCGCGCCGGTGTCGTCTCGATCGCGGCGCGGCGTTCGGCGTCGGTCTTGGCGACCACGAGCAGGTTGAAGTTCTTCACGTACTGCTGGTCCAGGGTCGACGCGCCCTGCTGCACGGCACCGGAGGAAGTGTTGGTGAGGAACGCGCGCAGCGTGCCCTGCCAGTCCACGCCCTTGTGGTCGGAGAAGCGCTTGTCCTCGATGGACACGATCGCCAGCTTCATGTTGTTGGAGATCTTGTCGCTCGGTACTTCGAAGCGGCGTTGCTCGTAGAGCCACGCCAGCGGCGACCCGTTCGCGTCGACCATCGTCGACACGGCGGGGACCGTGCCCTCCACCAGTTCGGCGGAGACATTGTCGACGGCGTCGGCGGCGCGGTTGGAGATGAATCCGAATCCACCGGCCAAGGGGAACAACAGCCCAGCGACAAGCACGGCGGCCAGCGCGCAGCTGCCGGCCAGCCTCGCGAGCGTTTGAGTGATCGGCACGATCCCAGACTAGAGGGTGGGGTGGTGAGGTTCACGGCTGTGCTGCTCGACGGGGAATGTCCGGGCGGTGCCAGGGGGGTTGCTCGGGCGTGTCAACAAAATGATCACATCGGCGTGTCGCGACCGGCCACGCCGGTGATCAGCACTACTGCGCGGTTCTGGCCCGATTTGAATGGACGCCCGTACCAAAAAATCGGGGGGCGGTCTTGCGTAACCGCCATACCTTTACCTAGATTGAGAACCCAGTGTGATAGAGCTAACACTCAAAGTGGAATGTGGTGCGGGACGCAGCGGTAGTTGGGTTGCTGTGATCCGCGCTCGCGATTCTGGAGCGCCGCACAACGGTGTTCGGACTGCAAAGGGGCACATCAAATGCACATCACAACCCCCATCGCTCGACTGGATGTAGAGCAGGCCGAGGCAAGGATCGCTTGGGTTGCCCAGGCGCGATGCAAGGAAGTGGACCCTGATCAGCTGTTCGTTCGCGGTGCGGCGCAGCGCAAGGCGGCAACGATCTGCCGTCACTGCCCAGTGCTGATGCAGTGTGGTGCCGACGCCCTCGACAATCGCGTCGAGTTCGGTGTGTGGGGCGGGATGACCGAGCGGCAGCGGCGTGCGCTGCTCAAACAGCATCCCGACGTGACGTCGTGGGCTGAATTCTTCAACGCCCAGCGCCAGCACCAGGTAGCTATCTAGCAGACGAGACCGGACCGTTATCACAAACGGCGCCGAGACCGCGTGGTTTGCGGAATCGGCGCCGTTGGTGAGTGTTACCGGATTGTGAGCTATAGCGGATTTGTCTGAATCGATCAGGCTGAAGCCGGGGTACCGGTCAGCTGATCGCCGACGGCGCGCAGTGCTTCGAGATCCGAGACCTCGAAGGGCAGCGCGGTCACCGAGACGATCTTCACCCGCGGGTGCGCACCGGTGAAGCGGTGCAGCAGCCGCCGCTCCCGCGCCGCCGTCGACACCCGATCGGCGTGGATGCGCAGCACCGATGCGGTCAGCGGGTTCGAATCAGCCAGCTGGTCGGCGGCAGTCAGCGCGTGGTCGCCCGACAGCTCCGACAACGCGGGATGGGTCCGGTTCAGCACCAGACCGGCCAGCGGCATCTTCTCGGTCGACAGCCGGTCGACGAAGAACGACGCCTCGCGCAACGCGTCCGGCTCGGGCGCGGCGACCACCAGGAAGTGGGTACCGGGCTTGGACAGCATCGCGAAGGTGCGCTCGGCACGGTCCTGGAACCCACCGAACAGCGATTCCAGCGATTGCAGGAACGTCGAGGCGTCCTTGAGCATCTGCCCGCCGACAATCGTCGACACCCCGCGCATCGCCAGGCTCATCGCCCCCGTGACGATCCGGCCGACACCGCGTCCCGGCGCCATGATCAACCGGATCATCTTGCCGTTGAGGAAGGTGCCGAGCCGCTTGGGCGCGTCGAGGAAATCGAGCGCGTTGCGAGACGGGGGAGTGT
>NZ_JBHWZY010000666.1:0-3893 GCF_042727815.1 Nocardia sp. NPDC060220 | reverse complement strand
AAGACCTCGGGGTGCTCGATCGCGACGCGGCGCACGCCGTGCGCGAGGCGCTGCAGATACCCCTGCCAGCTGCCGCCCTCTTCGTCGGGCTCCATCAGGTTCTGCTCGTAGAGCTGGTCGACGAGGTGATCTACCACACCGGCCAGCAGGTCGTCACGCCCGGAAACGTACCGATACAGGGCCATGGCTTCGACGCCCAGCCACGAGCCCAGACGGCGCATCGTGAGATGCCCCAGGCCTTCCTGGTCGATCAGCGCAATCGCTGATTCCAGGATCAGGACCCGGTCCAGGCGCGGGGCGCGTCGAGCGTCCCCGTCCCGTGAACCGTTGTCGCGCAGCTCGGCGCCTGAGTCGATCGTGTCCTCGCTCAGGGCAGAGCTCCTGTCAATATCTTCCGGCTCTGGTACTCCACCACGCCGCCATAACCCCAGGGTACCGGGATGTTCCGGCCGATTTCAACGCACCCCGCCCGGCAGATTTCGACACAACGGTTTACAAGGTAAACGGATATATGTTTATCTTGTAAACGTCAGCCATGGAGCTGCACACCCCGGGTTGCGCTCGCGTCACACGGGGAACGTTGGGCCGATCGAAGGGACAGTCGTGTCTGAGAACGACAGTGGAGTAGAGGCCGGAGTCAAGGGCGTCGTCGAGGGTGTGAAGGGCAAAGCCAAGGAAGTCGCGGGTGCCGTGGTGGGCGACGACTCCTTGCTGCGCGAAGGCCGTGCGCAGCAGGACAAGGCCGAGTCGCAGCGCGAGGTCGCGGAGAAGGAAGCCGAAGCCGAGAAGGCACGGCGCGAGGCATCGGTCAATGAAGCACGTCAGCGCGCCGCCGAGCAGGACTGACCGCACGCGTCTTCGGGCCCGGCCGGTGAACCGGCCGGGCCCGTCGGCTCAGCGATATGGGCGGGCCGTGATGACACGGGCCGTTCGGTTCGGAAACAGGGAGTGACGTGATGGAAAAGCCTGCGATGCTGCGGATGGACAGTGCCGCGCGAACGACACCGGGCTACTCCGACCGGCAATGGGCGGTGCGTGAGGCGGTGCTGAAATGGGCGCACAACGAAGATGTCCTCGACAACCCGGTGCCGGTCCTTGGCGCCTTCGTCGTCGGGGCGTCGGTCTGTTGGCCGGGAGAATCGCTGACCGAGGACGAGGTAGTTCGCGCGTCGCTGTGGTTGACGAGGATGGGGCTGTTCAACTCCATCGATCGCGACCCGGCATTCGGTCACCGCGCAACCATCTACCGCCCTCGGATCACCGCCGAAGGAATCCGCGTCGCGCGCGGCCCCGATGGAGTTCGCGGCGTTTCCTGGCCAGGCGTCATCATTCGCCCGCCCCGTCGGCCGATGCCGCCGCCGCGCGATCTCACTCCTCCCCCGCAGCCCACCGGGTAGACGTCAGCTGCCGCGCGCATCAGTTCGCCACGTGCGCAGTTCAGCTCAGGTCCGCATCCAACTGTCGCCATTGACCGGCGCCCCCAGGACATAAACCGACTCCCTCACGGACTCGACCGTCCGACGACAGCCGCCCAGGTCAGGATCGGGACGTGGTGAGCCCGAGCCGGCCGATCAGCCCGGCCAGCCATTCGCGGGCGGCGGCCGGATCGTTGTCGAGCAAAAGCTGGACGGTGACACCGTCGTATGCGGCGACGACCGCGCGGGCAGCCTCACCGACCGACCCCATTTCCCTGGGCAGCCCGAGCTGACTGTTCGTCAACGTGCCCTCGATCATGCTCCGCAGCTGAGCACGGTGGGCCAAGAGTTTCGTCGCGATCTCGGGACGGCGGGCGGCGTGGGTGAGGAAGTCGGTTTTCACCAGCAGCCAATCGCGGTCGAGAAGCAAGGTGGCCGAAAGCCTGTCGGCGAAGGCCGACAGGTCCGACGGCTTCTCGATCGACGCGAGCGCCGCGCGCACCTGCTCCGTGATCAGGCTCGCGCGCTGGTCGTAGAGAACGAAGAACAACTCTTCCAGGCTGTCGAACTGGGAGTAGAACGCGCCGCGCGTGTATCCGGCCGCAGCGCACACGTCTTCGATACGGACCAGGCCGAAGCCCTTCTCCGCGAACACCGCGAACGCCGCGTCCAACAGGCGCGCCCGCGTCTCGGCTCGGCGACGGGTGACGCGGGGCGGGGAAGCCGTGGTCTCTGCTGAGGCGTTCACAGACCAACACAATACAGATGTGCATTAGATTCGATAATGTATCGGATACATGCACGTATTCATCGTGCTGGCGAGTGGAAGTAGAGGTGATCCGAATGGATGCCGATGTCATCGTTGTCGGAGCAGGCTTGGCCGGTCTGGTCGCGACCCACGAGCTGACCCGCAGGGGCAAGCGCGTGATCGTCGTCGATCAGGAGAACGCAGCCAATCTCGGCGGGCAGGCGTTCTGGTCCTTCGGCGGGATCTTCCTGGTCGACAGTCCGGAACAGCGTCGGCTGGGCATCCACGACTCACTCGATCTGGCCTGGAACGACTGGTCGGGCAGCGCCGGGTTCGATCGCCTGTCCGACGAGGACAGTTGGGCACAGCGTTGGGCCCGTGCCTATGTCGAGTTCGCCGCGGGTGAGAAGCGGTCCTACCTCACCGAATTCGGTATCAGCTTCGTACCGACGGTCGGGTGGGCCGAGCGCGGTGACCTGTGTGCCGACGGTCACGGAAACTCGGTGCCTCGATTCCACGTCGCGTGGGGCACCGGCACCGGCGTCGTCGCGCCGTTCACCGCGTCGGCGTTGCGCGCCGAAGAGACGGGTCAGGTGATCTTCCAGCACCGGCATCGCGTCGACGGCCTGGTCTTCACCGACGGCGCCGTCACCGGCGTGCGCGGGGCGATCCTGGCCGACGACGAGGCCGAACGCGGCGCACCGTCCAACCGTGACGTGGTCGGAGAGTTCGAAATATCCGCCGACGCAGTCGTTCTCGCCACCGGCGGGATCGGCGGCGACCATGACCTCGTGCGCCGCCACTGGCCCGAACAGATGGGCACACCACCGGCGACCATGATCACCGGCGTCCCCGCCTACGTCGACGGCCGGATGCTCGATATCGCCGCCGACGCGGGTGTCCGCCTGGTCAACCGCGACCGCATGTGGCACTACACCGAGGGCATCCAGAATTGGGATCCGATCTGGCCCAGCCATGCCATCCGCATCCTGCCCGGCCCCTCCTCGATGTGGTTCGACGCCCTCGGACGGCGCCTACCCGCGCCATATCTTCCCGGCTACGACACCCTGGGCACCTTGCGCTATCTGCGCACCACCCCCGAACTCGCCCCGCACGACCACTCCTGGTTCGTCACCACCCAGCGCATCGTCGCCAAGGAGTTCGCTCTCTCCGGTTCCGAGCAGAATCCCGACATCACCGCGAAGAACCGGGTCGGCATGATCCGCGAACGCGTCTTCGGCAAAGGTGCCCCCGCACCGGTGTCGGCGTTCATGGAACACGGCGCCGATTGGGTCGTCGCCGATACCCTCGACGACCTCGTCGCGAAGATGAACGCGCTCACCGAAGAGCCCCTGCTCACCACGCACGGCCTCCGTGAGCAGATCGCCGCCCGAGACCTGCAGGTGGACAACGCTTTCAGCAAGGACGCCCAACTCCAGGGCATTCACAATTCCCGCCGCTACCTGGGCGACCGAATCACCCGTACCGCCGCACCACACCGCATCCTCGATCCGGCCGCCGGTCCGCTCATCGGCGTGAAACTCCATGTCCTGACCCGCAAATCCCTCGGCGGCATCCAGACCGACCTCGAATCCCGCGCCCTCGGCGCCGACGGCACCCCGATCCCGGGCCTCTACGCGGCCGGAGAGGCCGCCGGGTTCGGCGGCGGCGGACTGCACGGCTACAACGCTCTGGAGGGCACCTTCCTCGGCGGGTGCATTTTCTCCGGG
>NZ_JBHWZY010000665.1:0-3913 GCF_042727815.1 Nocardia sp. NPDC060220 | reverse complement strand
AGCTTGCTGGGAGCCGTGGGTGATGAAGACTTCGGCGACGGGCACCGAGCGGCCGATCTCGGCCGATTCCCGGGCCGCGATCACCTCGCGCAGCGCAGGCCAGCCGGACGACTCCGTGTACTGGAGCACGGCGGGGTCACGCAGCGCGGTCTCGGCGGCGAGGGCGATGCGTTCGCGCGGCATCAGGGCGGCGTCGGGCAGCCCGCCCGCGAGGCTGATGATGTCGTCGCGGGCGGTGAGTTTGAGCAGATCCCTGATCGCCGAGCTCTGTAGACCGGCGAGCTTGCCCGCCAATGCTGGAATTGTCAGCGACATGGGAACCTCCGGGGACGCCGAGAGAAGCAATCATCCTACGATTGCATATCGCCCACCAGAATATGAAATTGTTGTCTCATAAAATGAGACGCTACCGGGCGGTGATGGACTTGACCTGCCACTTTCCGTCGGTGTTCGTGGTGATGATCTCCTGCTTGTAGACCACGGCCGAGCCATCGGGGTGCATTTCGCGCAGTTCGACGTCGTAGCGGCCCGCGCTGGTTTCGCGCATCTTCACGCAGTGAGTGGTGCCCGCGGGGATCTGACCGTCGATCGCCTGCTGGATGGTCTCGGCGGGTGAGATGTTCTCGGCGTCGGGCGCCACGAACTCACGCACCTTCGCCCCGGAGCGGTCGGTGTAGAAGGCGTACTGGAAGCCGAGGATGGCCCTGGCACCGGTGCTGGTGTCGCCCGGTCCGTTGCCGACGGTCACCGACTGTTCGGCGACGGACTGGCACTCGGTGCCCGACGCGACCGAGGGAACCGGCGCGGCCGTGACACCGGGATCGGCGCCGCCACCACGCTTGACCAGCCCGATCGTCAGGACCAGCGCCACCACGAGCAGAACCGCCGCGGCCACACCGCCGATGATCCAGCGCAGGCGCTTGTTGTCGGGTTCCGTCTCCACCGGCGCCGGGGTGGCCGGCATCTTCGGCGCGAGACGGCGCGCGATCGGGTCGTCGGCCCACGACAGGCCGGGTTCGGATGGCGGCTTGGGAATCCCGCCGTCATCGTCGGGGTTGTCCCACCACGCCTTGTCGGCGGCGGGTCTCGGCTTGTCGGGAACCAGCGGAGTGCGGGAGCCCTCGGGCGGCCGCACGGTGTCCGCGGCAGGCCCGCTCTCGCGTGACGGCGGCTGCGGCGCAGGATCTTTGGGGCCGGGGCGACCGCGACGGATCACCTCGGTGAGTTCGCGACCGGACGTCACCGGCACGGAATCACCGAAGACCGAGTCGCCGAAGACCGAACTCTCACCGCGCGGCGGCTCACCACCGAAACGCACGGTCGGGTCGGCAGCGGGCGGACCACCGGGAGTGGGTCCGCCGAACGGCGCGGGAGGACCCGGACGAGCGGGCGGCGGCGTCGCTACCGCGTCACCGAAGACGGAAGTCGGCGCGGAACGGCGACCATCGGGCAACCGAGGCGGCGCTTGGCCACTGCCCGGCGCCGAGCCTTGATCTGTCGGCGTGGAGCCCGAAGGCGGAGCCGAGAGCCGCGCGGGCGGACCGGGCGGCACCGAGCCGGCGAACGGACCGGCAGGCGGCGGAGCAACGGGCGGCTGACCGGCGACGGGCCCACCGAACGGACCCGGCGCGGGCGCACCGGCCGGCGGACCGAACGGGCCGGGCGCCGGCGCGCCGGCAGGCGGTTCGGCTGGTCGCCAACCCCGCTCCGGAACCCCGGACGGCGCGGGCGGCGGCGTGGCGGGAACGGGCCCACCGAAGCCGGCGTCATCGACCGGCGGCCCGAAATCTCCTACGGGAGAGCCGAAATCCGCGGCCGCTCGTTGTCGATCGCCGCGTTCGTTCTCGTCGCCCTCGGTGCCCAAGTCCAATCCTTTCCCGGGACACACGTGTGGGGCGGTCGAAGGCGACCGCCCCACACGACAAACTGCGTGTCAGTACTGGATCGAGCCACCCCACTGGGTGTTCACACCCGCGACGTTCACCGTCTGAAGCAGCTCCCCCGGCACGGGCAGTGTAGCCTTCGCGGCCGCATCGAGCGCGGCGTTGCCGCCCGGCTGCGCCTTGATCCAGTTCTCCACCGCGGCCTTGGCCAGGTTGGCCTGCGTGGTGTCGAGCACCGTCACGGTGGTGTTGTCGCTGCGGCCGTCGCCACCGTTGAAGGTGGTGACCTTGACCTCGTTCGCGCCGACGTACTCGACCGAGATACCGGCGTCACCGAAACCGCCACCCGGCGTCCGGTAGCCGACCGTGCCGACGTAGCCCGAGGCGTTGTTGTAGTGGTGGGTGTTCGCCAGGATTCCGGCACCGTCGACGGTGACGCCGATTTCCTGACGCGGGCCCTCCATCTCGACGACGGGCGCGGCGGGCGCGTTGGCCAGGCGCGGCGCCTGCCAGGCCGGCTCCTTCGGCTCCTGGACGAGGGTGTCCGGAGACTCGACCTCGGCCTGGGTGCCGGTCCCGGTGCCCTGATCGGACGGCACGGTGGGCTGCGTCTGCTGCTGGCCCGGCGTGGCGCCCGGCTGGCTCGGCGTGGTGCCCGTCTCCGGCTTGGTGGTGCCCGGCTGGTCGGGCGTCGCGCCCGCGCGCTCCGGCTGGACCGCAGGCTGCGCCTGACCGGGGACCGGCAGCGGCGCGACACGGGGGCTGGTGACGCCCGGCTGGCTCGGCGTCGGCTTGGCGGGGGTGCCCTGCTCCGGCTGACCGGGCGCGGGGCTGGTGACACCCGGCTGAGCCGGCGTGGGCTTGGTCTCGCCCGGCTTCGTCTGACCCGGCTTGACGTTCTCCGGGGTTTCCGTTTCCGGGGTCGCCGGAGCTTCTACTTCACCCGAAGGCTGGCCCGGCTGCGCAGGAGCCGGAGTCGCGGGTGTGGTCGGCTGGTCACTGGGGACCGCGCCGGCCGGAGCCGCGAGGAGGGTTGCCACGGCTGCCGCGGCGGCCAAAGGCAACGACGTGCTTGCCATCGCTCGCTGCGCCCGACTCGGCTTACGATGCTTCACTTTTCGTAATCCCTTTCCCGGAGGGAATCCCCCACTGCTCCACCACGCGATCACAACTGATCGCGCCTCGGCGGTGAGTCAACCACATGAGCGCGGGACAGGCAACGCAGCACCAGGTTTCGCTTTCACCCGGTTCCGCCTGCGCAAACACCTGGTGTGACAGTTGCCCGGAAGCGACGAGCGCCGTTGGCGAACAACACAATTCGAAACCTGAAACGCATTGTGATTCGTTTCACAATACGGTGTCAGGGGCTCAGTCGAGGTCGTCGTGGCGCATCAGCAAACGTCCGGCTTCGGTGAGCGAGCCGGTGAGCGAGGGGTACACCGAGAACGTCTGCGCGAGATCGGTGACCGTCAGATTGTTCTGTACCGCCAGCGCGATCGGCAGGATCAGCTCCGACGCGATCGGCGCGACCACCACACCGCCGATCACCACACCGGTCGCCGGGCGGCAGAAGATCTTGACGAAGCCGCGCCGCAGCCCCGACATCTTCGCGCGCGGATTGGTGTTGAGCGGCAACATCACTGTGCGCGCGGGGACCTCACCGTTGTCGATGGCGGTCTGACTGACACCGACGGTCGCGATCTCCGGGCGGGTGAACACCGCCGAGGCCACCGTCTTCAGCCTGATCGGGCTCACCCCCTCGCCGAGCGAGTGATACATCGCGATCCGGCCCTGCATGGCGGCCACCGAAGCCAGCGGCAGCAGACCCGTGCAGTCGCCGGCGGCGTAGATGCCGGGCACCGACGTGCGCGAAACCCGGTCGACACGAAGGTATCCGCCGCGGTCGAGTTCGATACCGACCCGGTCCAGGCCGAGGTTCTCGGTGTTCGGGGTGGAACCGACGGTCATCAGGGCGTGCGAACCGGTGACGGTACGGCCGTCGGACAGCTTCACCACGATCCCGTCGGCGG
>NZ_JBHWZY010000664.1:0-3914 GCF_042727815.1 Nocardia sp. NPDC060220 | reverse complement strand
ACGACCGGGGGGTACATGAAAGATTGGAACCAATAATAATTATTGGCACTGACATTCATCGACACACTATTGAGTTCTCAAAGAACACACGCACAAACGGAATGACCGGATCGTTCCGGATCTTCCGAAGGGCAACTGTTCCAGCCTAACCTCACGTCCAGACGAAGTCAATCGTAAGCCTGGTCACAAGATCTTCAGCTCTGTCAGGCGTTTCCCCGTACTACCGCGTTTTCCCATGGCCCGCCAGCCTCTCGGGCTAGCGTCTCGGCTCCGGGTTGGTGTCCGTGTCGCTCTGACTTCCAATAAGTTACGCGCCGGATAACGCCGCGTCAAATCGCCTGGACAGCACCGGATCTCCGCAGGTCACGGCGGTGCGCTCAGCCCTTGCGCCGGCCTGAATCACACGCATGTGACTCAGGCCTCCGCAACGACGTCAGGCTATCCGATGCACGCCCGCCATGTTCTTCTTTCCGCGCCGCAGCACCAGCCACTCGCCGTGCAGGTAGTCGGCATCGGAGGGAGTCCATTCGAGGTCGCTCACCCGCTGGTTGTTCACCGACGCACCGCCTTCGTTGACCACCCGGCGGGCCGCGCCCTTGCTTTCGCACAGGCCGGACGCGACGAGCAGGTCGACGATCGTGTTCGGTTCACCCGGCACCACCTCGGCGACCTTGCCGTCGACCGCGGCTTCGCGCAACGCGGCGCCGAGCGTGGACAGCGGAAGTTCGCCGAGCTCACCGCGGCCGAACAGGGCATGGCTGGCCAGTTCCGCCGCGCGGGTCTCGGCCTCGCCGTGCACCAGCGTGGTCATCTCGGCTGCCAGGCGCTTTTGCGCCTCGCGGGCGAACGGACGTTCCGCTGTCGCCTGCTCGAGTTCGTCGAGTTCTTCGCGGCTCAGGAAGGTGAACCAGCGCAGGTAGCGCACGACATCGGCGTCGGCGGTGTTCACGAAGTACTGGTACCAGGCGTAGGGGCTGGTCAGTTCGGGGTCGAGCCACAGGCTGCCGCCACCGGTGGACTTGCCGAACTTCTTGCCGTCGGCCGAGGTCACCAGCGGCACGGTGAGCGCGTGCACATGCGCGCCGTCGACGCGCCGGTTCAGTTCGACGCCGGCGATGATGTTGCCCCACTGATCGGAGCCACCGACCTGCAGCGTGCAACCGTGCTCGCGCCGCAGCTGCAGGTAGTCGTTGGCCTGCAGCAGCATGTAGCTGAACTCGGTGTAGGAGATGCCGTCGCCTTCGAGCCGCCGTTTGACGGTGTCGCGGGCGAGCATCACGTTCACGGAGAAGTGCTTGCCGACATCGCGCAGGAAGTCCACGGTCGACAGCGGGCCGGTCCAGTCCATGTTGTTCACGATGACCGCACCGGTCGGCGACTCGTCGAGGTCGACGAACCGCTCGAGCTGGCCCCGGATGCGCTGTGCCCACTCGGCGACGGTGTCGGTCGAGTTCATGATGCGTTCGCCCACGTCACGTGGGTCGCCGATCATGCCGGTCGCGCCGCCGGCGAGCACGATCGGCCGATGCCCGGCCAGCTGGAAGCGCTTGAGCGCGAGCAGCGGGACGAGGTGGCCGGCGTGCAGGCTGGCGGCGGTCGGGTCGAAGCCGGCATAGAGCGTCAGGGGCGCGGTGGCCGCGGCAGCGCGCAGCTCGTCCAGGTCGGTGGACTGCGCGATCAGGCCGCGCCAGGTCAGTTCGTCGAAGATGTCGCCGGTCACGCTGACCCATCTTTCCGCATGCGGTTCGTCAGTCGCGTGCGCGGGTGAGCCAGGCGAGCAGATCGGCTTCGACCTCGTCGCGGTTGGTTTCGTTGAGGACTTCGTGGCGGGCGTCCGCGTAGACCCGGTAGGTGAGGTCGGCCAGGCCCGCGTCGCGGTAGCGCTGGACGAGCAGGTCGGACAGGCGGAGCTTGTTGTTGAGCGGGTCCTTGTCGCCGACCATCACGTAGATGGGCAGGTCGGCGCGCACGGTACTCGGATCGGACAGCCGCGTCTGGGCGTTGCCCGCGAGCAGGCCCATATTGGCGTCGTCGATGGCGAAACCGCACCAGGGGTCGGCGTTGTAGGCGTCGACCTGGGCTTCGTCGCGACTGATCCAGTCGGCGTCGGTGCGGGTGGGCTGGAACTCCGCGTTGAAGAAGCCGATCAGGTCACCACCGGCGGCCGCGATCTCGCCGAACAGGCCGTCGACCGCGGTCGTGCCGCTCAGCACCACCTCGTCGACGAGGCCGGAATGGTCGAGCAGGTACTGCTGCACGGCGAAGGAGCCGAGGCTGTGGCCGATCAGGGTGACGGGCAGCCCGGGGTGACGTTCGCGCAGGATCTCGGTGAGCGCGACCTCGTCGGCGACGAGCAGGTTCCAGCCGTCGGGACCCAGGTCACCCGGTACGGCACCCATGCTGAGCCCGTGCCCGCGGTGGTCGTCGGCATAGACGGCGAACCCGAGACCGGCCAGTCGTTCGGCGAGGTGGCTGTAGCGGTCGGAATGTTCGCCCATGCCGTGCGCGATCTGCACGACCCCGCGCGGCTCGGTCTCGGTGGGGAGCCAGCTCCGCACGTGGATCGTGGTGCCGTCACTACTGGGGAAAGTGAACACGGGCGCTCCTGCTCGTACGGTCTTCTCGACGTGGTCCTCGATCGTCGCACCTGCGAGGGATTCGCCCTATTGGGTTCGGCGACGAAATCGGGAGCACGAGATCAGCTCCGTCACCGAACTCTCGGCACGCCGACAATCGCCGGAACCTCACGGCTCCGGCGATTGTCAGCGTGTCGAGTGGTGACTCATCGCACCAGCGCGGTGATGGTGGCGCGGCGTTCGTAGGCGATCCAGGCGAAGATCGCGGCCAGCACCAGTGGGAAGATCCCCATCGCGGGCTTGTCGGCGATGAAGGCCTGCGTCGCCGCGGCGAGCACCGTGAGCACGGACAGACCGGCGGCGGCCAGGCCGGACAGGCGCGGCACCATCAGGCCGATTCCGCCCGCCACCTCGACGACTCCGATGAAGATCAGCAGCCCGATCGGGATGGTCAGGTTCTCGGGGGCGTTGTCCATCAACGTGTTCGGGATGACGAGCTTCGGGCCGCCGGAGGCGATGACGAAGAACAGGCCGAGCACGATCTGCAGGGTCCACAGGACGCGGTTGCGGATCTTGCCGGGGCGGTAGCCGGCGGCGTCGGAGAGGTTCGCGGAGGGGGTCGCAGTGGTCATGGTCTCGTCCTTCGAGTCGGTCGCGCCGGGTTGGTAGCGCGTTCAACAGATAGGACGGACCGTCGCCGGAAAACTCATCGCTGTCGGCGAAGTCTGTCGAAATCGTCGCTAGGGCATCGGGGCGCGAGGGCTGCGCCGATAGACCGAGACGGCGGGCGAGGCCGGTAGCCAGAACCGCCACGGGATCTCGGCGGCCACGCTGACACCCACTCGGGGACCGGTGGCGATATCGGACTGCGGCACCGGTGGTTCCAGTGCGAGGCGCAGCGCGGAGAACGGGTCGAACAGCTCGGTTCCGTAGTCGGACATGCTGATGCCGAGCGCGCTGCCGACATTGCCCGGCCCCCGCGCCAGATCGGCGTCCGTGCGGGCGGCGGGCCTGCGTTCGCGAGCGAGGTCGATGCCCTCGACTACTTCCGCCGCGCGCACGAGCACCGCACCTGCCTCACCGTCGTAACCACCGGTCACGTTGACACAGAGATGAATTCCGTACGAGCGGTAGACGTAGAGCCGCCCGGCCGGGCCGAACATCACCGCGTTGCGGGCCGTCGGCCCCGGCCAGGAGTGTGCGGCCGGATCGGGCCACGGTCCGTCGGGGTTACTGCCGTAGGCCTCGACTTCCACGATGCGCAGCGCCACCGGTCCCGACCACAGGATCGCGCCGAGCAACCTGCGGGCGGCGGTAGGGGGATCGACGGCCAGTTCC
>NZ_JBHWZY010000663.1:0-3916 GCF_042727815.1 Nocardia sp. NPDC060220 | reverse complement strand
GGTCGTGCTGACCGTCGGCATCGGCATGATGCTCAACCCGGGCGCACGGGCGCTGGTCGGCTGGGTTCCGGTCGCGGCGGGTGAGTCCGGGGCGGCCGTGTTCCGTAGTGCGGACGGGGCCCGGTATGCCAAGTGTGTGGTCCTCCAGCCGCCAGGGCCCGGGGCCCGCCACGCGGTGATCAGCGCCGGGTCGGTCGGATTGGGTCCGAGCTGGCCGGTGAGCACGGTGAACAGCGGCCGGAACCGCTTGCCGCCCGCCCTGGCCAGGTGCAGCGCCGCCTCCTGGAGGAACTCCTCACCGTCGGAGAGTTCGTCGACGAGCAGTTTCTCGACCGCGGCCAGTCCGTCGCGCACGGTGACGGCGAGTTCGGGATCGACGAGATCTACCCCGGCAACCACGGTGCTTTCGTCGCTCACAGCCGATGTGCTCATTATCTTCTCCCAGCGATGCGTCCGACCCCGACGGGTAGCAACCTAGCGTGTCCCGGCACTATGGCCGATGAACCCCGTCACACAGTGACAATTCCCGGTGTACCCGACACTCTCGCACAGCGGCCGACAGTGCCAGTATTGAGCCATGGGTTCACCGGATCTCACCCCTGCCGACCGCGCTCCGCTGCCTGCCACCGTCGAGGTGCTGGTCGTCGGGGCAGGGCCCGCCGGTTCCGCGTCGGCGGCGTGGGCCGCGCGCGCCGGACGCGATGTGCTCCTGCTCGATTCGGCGGTTTTCCCGCGCGACAAGACGTGTGGTGACGGGCTGACGCCCCGCGCCACCGCCGAGCTGGAACATCTGGGTCTCGGCGAATGGTTGCGCGCGCACACCGTGAACCACGGCCTGCGGATGGCGGGTTTCGGCAAGGAAGCGCTGCTGCCGTGGCCGGGTGGGTCGTTCCCGACGTACGGAAGTGCGGTTCCACGAACCGAACTCGACGACAAACTGCGCGAGACCGCGATCAAGTCCGGTGCGCGGATGGTCGACGGCGCGAAGGTCACCGAGGTATTGCGCGAGGGTGAGCGGGTCACCGGGGTGACGGTGCGGATCGGCGCGGCCACCCACACGGTGCGCTGCCGGGTACTGGTGGTGGCCGACGGCGTGCGCTCCCCCGTCGGAAAACAGCTGGGTCGCACCTGGCATCGCCGCTACGCCTACGGGACCGCGGCCCGCGCCTACATCAAGTCCCGTCGCAGCGACGATCAGTGGATCTCCTCGCATCTGGAGCTGCGCAATGCCGCCGACGAGCTGGTCCCCGGCTACGGCTGGATCTTCCCGCTCGGCAACGGCGAGGTGAACATCGGCGTCGGCTCGCTGGCCACCGAGGCGCGGCCCTCGCACGTCGCCCTCAAGCCGCTGCTCGAGCACTACACCCAGCTGCGTCGCGAGGAATGGGAACTCGAGGGCGAACTGCGCGCGGTGGCCTCGGCGCTGCTGCCGATGGGCGGCGCGGTGTCGAACGTGGCGGGCCCGAACTGGGTGCTGGTCGGTGACGCCGCGGGCTGCGTGAACCCGCTCAACGGCGAAGGCATCGACTACGGCCTGGAAGGCGGGCACATGCTCGCGGACCTGCTCGACGAACCCGATCTGAGCCAAGCATGGCCGCAGTTGCTGCGTGACCACTACGGACGCACCTTCTCCGTGGCGCGCAGGCTCGCCGGCCTGGCCACCCAGCCGAAGATGGTCCCACTCGGGGGGCCGCCGGTGATGCGCTCGAAGTATCTGCAGCGCACGGCGGTTCGGGTGATGGGCAATCTGGTGACCGACGAGGACCTCGACCTCACGGCCCGCGCCTGGCGAGCGGCCGGACGGGCGTCGCTGCGGGCCGACGAACTCCCGCCGTTCAGCTGATGGCCGAGCGCCGGGCGGAGCAGTCGTGAGCGGCGCGGCGCGGCGTCCGGTGCCGGCCCTGCTGCCGCACCTACGCAAAGCGCGTGACCTCGTCGACTGGCAGTACGCCGACCCGCTCGACCTCGACGAACTCGCCCGCGCCGCAGGAGTTTCTCCACCGCCACCCCGCGACTTCTGGCCGGACTGAGATGCGCGATGGTTCCGCGTTGGCGACCGGGGGTTCCGACCGAGCCAGGTTTGCTGTGGTCGGGGAGTTACCCATGTCCTTACGCGCGCAGGTGCTGCTGATCTGTAGGCGAACTTCGCTGGTAGTAGTCCCTCAACGAATCATCGGCTGGTGCACTTGCCGCCACGAGAACTCGGATTCGATTCAACGATGCGGCACTTACCACCGGAGGAACATGGGTAACTCGCCGACCACAGCCAACTCAGCCGCCCTGGTTCCGCCTGCCGCCAACGGGAGCGAACCCGCACCTGAGTCCGGCCAAAATTCACGGGGAGGCGGGACAGCATGGGCGACAACGGCTTCCGCTGGGTGAGCATCGCCCACCCCGATCATCGCGAGCTCGAGGTGACCCAGATGATCCCGGGGCCGCCGCTCACCGACGACCTCGCCGACGCGATCCGGCGGGCACTGGCCGACGGCACCCACGGCGCCCTCGGGCTGCGTACCGCCGACTGCCAGAAGACCTACGAGGAACTCACCGCGAAGGGTGTCGAGTTCATTCAGCCGCCGTCCGAACGCCCGTACGGCACCGAGGCGATCATTCGCGACCACTCGGGCAACTGGCTGGTGCTGGTCGAGAACCGCGGCTGACGCGCGGGTGCCGCTCACTGGAGCGGCACCCCTCGCTGTCGGCTCAGAGCTTGGCGAACCAGTTCTCGATGAATTTGCGTTCGCTGTTCAGGACGCGCTGGTGCAACTGTTCGGCCAGCGGCTCGATTGCGCCGCCGACCAGCGGAACCTTCACCTTGACCGTCCCGACGACCTCGATCTCGCTGCCCTCGGCGGTGGGCCGCAGTTCATAGGTGCCCGACATCTCGGTGGTGATGCCGCTGGTGTTGCCGGTGAAACTGCCCTTGGCGACCTCGCCTGCCAGTGGCTGCCAGTTGTCGGTGCGGACCAGGACGAGATCGCTTTTGAGCACCTTGCGCACCAGCGCGGGAACCTTGTCCTTACCGGGGGTTTCGGTCATATGGATGGTGATCGAATCGGGGCCGTCGGGATGGGAGAGTTCGATGGTCGCGGTCTCGGCGCCGGCGAAACGCGCCTGCCAGACGGCGTCGTCGACAAGTGCCCGGTGAAGCTCTTCGACCGGGACGGTGTAGGGCACGGTGAAGCTGAATTTGCGGGACATAGCGGGAATGTTAGGGGAGGGACTCGTGGGGCGTCGGCGCGTGCGGGAACTTCCGGTCCCCTGGGTGACCGGTACTGTGTGGCGGGTGTCGGAAACCAGCCTGTCGGAGCGGCGGAACAAGCGCCTGCGCCGGGTTCGGGTGTGGGTGGTCGGGGCAGCGACCGTGGTCAGCGTGCTGATGGTGTTGCTGGTACTCGCGGCCTGGCGCAACGACTTCGAAATCGAGCGCCATCGTGGCGTGACCTCCGGCGAGGTGCTGTCGGCGGGCCGGTTGCGTTCGGCGGTGATCTATGTGACGCCCGACAGCGTGACCCACAATCCGAAGGTCGGCATCCTGTATCCGACGAATCTGACCGCTGGTCAGCGGATCAACGTGGAGTACAGCACGCGTGACCCCGACCTGGTCCGGGTGGCCGGGCGCGACGCGCGGGTGGCGATCATCCCGGCAGCCTCGGTGATCTTCGTGGCGTGGGCGCTCGCCCTGCCGGTGCTCTGGATCGTGCGCCGCAAGCAGCGCGAGTCGTAACTTCGTTTGCTGTTCGCCCCGGCTTCACGTCGGTGTGGGGGTGTCGCGCGGTGTGGCGGTCACCGTCGTCTTCGTCGTCGCCACCCACAACCTGGCCGTCGGCGTGATCGCCGGCTGCCTGGCCGCGCTCGGGGTCTTCGCCCGCCGGGTCGCGGGCCGCGCCGAGCTGGCCGTCACCCGGGCCCCGGA
>NZ_JBHWZY010000662.1:0-3917 GCF_042727815.1 Nocardia sp. NPDC060220 | reverse complement strand
GTCCACTTCGACCTCGGCGCCTGTCGCGCGCAGCTCGCGTGCTGCCGCGGCGGCCAGTCGATCGGCCAGCAAACGTGTCGACGAAGGCTGTGAAAGCCCTGCCGACACCACGGCGATACGGGTTGTCATGCGATCACCTCCGTGGTGTGCGGGCCGCCGAGTGCGCGGCGCGTCACGCGCCGACCTCCGCCGTGGTTTTGGCGGCGAGCAGCGAGTCGTGTGTCGGCGCGTCCGGGACGTGGGCCGGGCGTCGAGCCGCGAACTCCTTGCGCAGCACCGGGATCACCTCCTCGCCGAGCAGGTCCAGTTGCTCGAGCACCGTCTTCAACGGGAGTCCGGCGTGGTCGACCAGGAACAGCTGGCGCTGATAGTCGCCGAAGTGCTCACGGAAGGTGAGTGTCTTCTCGATGACCTGCTCCGGGCTGCCTACGGTGAGCGGGGTCTGCTCGGTGAAATCCTCCAGCGACGGGCCGTGTCCGTAGACGGGCGCGTTGTCGAAGTAGGGCCGGAATTCACGGACCGCGTCCTGAGAGTTCTTGCGCAGGAACACTTGTCCGCCGAGCCCGACGATCGCCTGGTCGGCACTGCCGTGGCCGTAGTGCTCGTAGCGCCTGCGGTACAGGTCGATCAGCCGCTTGAAATGGTCGGTGGGCCAGAAGATGTGGTTGGCGAAGAAGCCGTCACCGTAGTACGCGGCCTGTTCGGCGATCTCCGGGCTCCGGATCGACCCGTGCCAGACGAACGGCGGCACGTCGTCGAGCGGACGCGGGGTCGAGGTGAACGACTGTAGCGGCGTACGGAACTTGCCTTCCCAGTTCACGACGTCTTCACGCCACAGCCGGTGCAGCAGCGCGTAGTTCTCGATGGCCAGGGGGATGCCGTCGCGGATGTCCTTGCCGAACCACGGATAGACCGGGCCGGTGTTGCCGCGGCCGAGCATCAGGTCGACGCGGCCGTCGGCCAGGTGCTGCAGCATCGCGAAGTCCTCGGCGATCTTGACCGGGTCGTTCGTGGTGATGAGCGTGGTCGAGGTGGACAGCGTGATGTTGTCGGTGCGGCCGGCGATGTAGCCGAGCATCGTCGTCGGTGACGACGGCACGAAGGGTCGATTGTGGTGCTCGCCCATCGCGAACACGTCGAGACCCACTTCCTCGGCCTTCTGCGCGATCGCGACCATCGCCTTGATCCGCTCGGCCTCGGTGGGGGTGCGGCCGGTGGTGGGATCGGTGGTCACATCGCCGACGCTGAAGATTCCGAACTGCACGGGCCCTCCTTTGGTTGCCATGGCAACTATAACCACGGCAGGCGGGCACCTATTCCGATGAGATGCGGATCACATGGTTACTCGGCGAACGGCCGGCGCGTTCGGCCGATCAGGTCGGCCACCGAGCCCACCACCATCGTCGGCCGAAACGGATAGGCCTCCACCGAGGACTTCGTCGAGATGCCGGAGGTCACCAGCACCGTGCGCAGACCCGCCTCCAAGCCGGCGATCACGTCGGTGTCCATCCGGTCGCCGATCATCACCGTCGATTGGGAATGCGCGCCGATCTGACGCAGCGCCGAGCGCATCATCAGCGGATTGGGCTTGCCGACGTAGTACGGCTCCTTACCGGTGGCGCGGGTGATCAGGGCGGCGACCGAACCGGTGGCGGGCAAGACGCCGTCGCGCGAGGGTCCGGTGGCATCAGGATTGGTGGCGATGAACTTCGCGCCCCTGTCCACCAGCCGGATCGCGGTGGTGATCGCCTCGAAGGAGTACGTCCGGGTCTCGCCGAGCACAACGTAATCGGGGTCGCTGTCGGTGAGCACGTAGCCGATCTCGTGCAGCGCGGTGGTGAGACCGGATTCGCCGACCACGTAGGCGGTGCCGTTGGGGCGCTGGTCGTCGAGGAAGGTCGCCGTGGCCAGCGCCGAGGTCCAGATCGACTCCTCGGGGATGTCGAGGCCGGTGTGGCGCAGGCGGGCCTGGAGATCGCGTGGCGTGCGGATCGAGTTATTGGTCAGCACGAGGAACGGGATCTCGTTGGCCCGCAGTTCGGCGAGGAACTCGTCGGCGCCGGGGATCAGTTGATCCTCGTGCACCAGCACGCCGTCCATGTCGGTGAGGTACGACAAGATCTGCTCATCCTTGGTGGCCACCAGTTAATTGTCCGCTAAAACTCGGCGTGGTGGGTGACGAAACGGCATGGGCGCGGATGACGGGCTGCGCGCTAGTGTCGTGTTGGCAGGGGTCAACGGACGACAGGAGTGGCTGGAATGGTTGAGCTCAAGCTCGGGTACAAGGCATCGGCAGAGCAGTTCGGGCCACGAGAGCTGGTCGAACTCGGCGTCGCCGCCGAGCAGCACGGTCTCGACAGCGCGACCGTGAGCGACCACTTCCAGCCGTGGCGCCACGACGGCGGCCACGCGCCGTTCTCGCTGGCCTGGCTGGCGGCCGTCGGCGAGCGCACCGAACGCATCCAGCTCGGCACCTCGGTGCTCACCCCGACCTTCCGCTATAACCCGGCGGTGATCGCGCAAGCCTTCGCCACCCTGGGTTGCCTGTACCCGAACCGGGTGATGCTCGGCGTGGGCACCGGTGAGGCGCTCAACGAGATCGCCACCGGTTACAAGGGCGAATGGCCCGACTTCAAGGAGCGCTTCGCCCGCTTGCGCGAAGCGGTGAAGATGATGCGCGAGCTGTGGACCGGCGATCGCGTTGATTTCGACGGCGAGTACTACCACACCGTCGGCGCCTCCATCTACGACGTTCCCAAGGGCGGCATCCCCGTCTACATCGCCGCGGGCGGCCCGGTGGTCGCCAGGTACGCGGGTCGCGCGGGCGACGGCTTCATCTGCACCTCGGGCAAGGGCATGGACCTCTACACCGAGAAGCTGCTGCCCGCCGTCGCCGAGGGCGCCGAGAAGGTCGACCGCGATGTCGCCGAGATCGACAAGATGATCGAGATCAAGATCTCCTACGACACCGATCCCGAACTGGCACTTCAGAACACGCGATTCTGGGCCCCCCTCTCCCTCACCCCCGAACAGAAGCACGACATCACCGACCCCATCGAAATGGAGAAGGCCGCCGACGCCCTCCCGATCGAACAGGTCGCCAAGCGCTGGATCGTCGCCAGCGACCCCGACGAAGCCGTCGCCAAGATCAAGCCCTACCTCGACGCGGGCCTCAACCACCTGGTCTTCCACGCCCCCGGCCAAGACCAGCTCCGCTTCCTCGACCTCTTCAAGCGAGACCTGGCCCCGCGTTTGCGCGCCCTGGGCTGAGCCCGCAAGTAGCCTGACCAGTTATGCCCCGGGTCCGCCTCTGCTTCGGCAAGCCGCCCGGGGCATTGCCTTGCCGGGGCATTGCCTTGCCGGCGAATAGCCACCGGAACCTCACATCGCCGCCGCCGTTGCACCGGGCCACATTTGCCCGACTGGTCAATAGATTTTCCAAATCGAGTTCTTTTCGACCGAAGACTGCGAGTTGTCCCATAAATGTTCTTGGAAAGAATCGTCGAATAGCTGTTCGGTATATGATCGATCGATTCGGCCGAGATCAGTAACAGTAATTGTGGCTACATTTACCGAGACAGGATTCTTCTTCAGCCAAATTGCGACGGCTGTAGCAGCAGGTCTTAGGTCATCGATTGCGTTCGTACCAGCCACACATAGATTCACGGTCATCGAATATTCGCGGGGCTGCTCCAGGTCAGGTGCCACACGGATACTGAAAACCTCCAACCCTTCCGCTGTCGCCAACCGGTCCGCCACCCCAGAAAGTTCCGGGTCATCAATATCTTGTCGGGGAAGACAGTCGGGCGATGGGTACCGGATCGATGGCGATGGCTGCGCTATTTCACTGGAAGAAGCCGGTTTGGCTGTGGTGGAATCGGCGCCACAACCAGCCGCAAGGATCGCACAAACGAGCA
>NZ_JBHWZY010000661.1:0-3921 GCF_042727815.1 Nocardia sp. NPDC060220 | reverse complement strand
GTGGTCGCCCTGGTCGACGCGGCCTCCGGCGTCGAACGCGCGGTGATCGGCGACTGGATCGCCCAGGGCGGTCTCGGCAGGGAGATCGACTCCACGGCCCCGGTGACCCAGCTCGACCTCGACGCCAAAGCCATCACCAAACGCCTTGTCGGCAGGCACGACGACCCGCTGGTGGTGCCCGTCCGGGTGTTGTGGCTGCCGCCCGAACGCGACGGCGTGCGCCGGGTGACCTTCGCCGACCTGGCGATGCTCACCAATCCGCGCAAACCCAACCGGCTCGTCCAGCGCAGGCTGCTGCGCACCGAACCCGACCGCCACCGCGTGCTGGTCGGCGCACCCGCCCGGCTCAGCGCGCTGCGCACCAACAACCCCGAGGCCGCGGCGCTGTTGCGCGCGGGCTCGGCGGATCCGTTCGCGCGCGCGGTCGTACGCGCCGCCGTGGTCGCGCTCGAACGCGCCGAACGCACCGTCATCGGCGATCGCTACAAGGTGCCCCAGCTGGTGGCCGAGGAGATCCTCGACTCCCCCGAATTCCAGCGCAAGCTCGACTACATCGCCGACGAGATCGGCTCCGAACCCGACCAGGTGTACCGCAACGCGGAGAAGGCGCTACGCGAGCTCGTCGCCGCCCAGAGCCGGCTGGTCTCGGACCTGTTCACCCAGGCGATGCGACCGGTCCACGCCTCGACCTGGAAGGTCGACACCGATCTGCGCGGCCTCGACGCGTTGCGCAAGCTCAACCGCAAGCACCCGCTGGTGTTCCTGCCCTCGCACCGCTCCTATGTCGACGCGTTCGTCCTGGGTGACGTGCTGGCGCGCAACGATTTTCCGCCCAACCATGTGATCGGCGGCGCGAACCTCAACTTCTGGCCGATGGGACCGATCGCGCGCCGCACGGGCACGGTGTTCATCCGGCGCAGCTTCGGCGACGACGAGGTCTACAAGGCGGTCGTCGAGGAGTACTTCGCCTACCTGCTGGCCAAGCGATTCAATATGGAGTGGTACTTCGAGGGCGGGCGCACCAGGACGGGCAAACTTCGCCCGCCGCGTTACGGACTACTCAACTACCTTGCCGCCGCGGTCCGTTCGCGGCGCGTCGACGACGTGATGCTGGTGCCGGTCTCGATCACCTACGAGCGGCTCAACGAGCTCGGGGCGATCGCGAGCGAACAGGCGGGCGGCACGAAGAAGGCCGAGGGTATCGGCTGGCTCGCGAAATATGTTCGGCTGCAGCAGCACTCGGCGGGACGGGTGTATGTGCGCTTCGGCGAGGCGCTTTCGGCACGCGAGCGTCTCGGCGTGCACGGCGATCCGCTCGATCAGCGCCCGGTGACCATTCCGCTGCGCGATACCGAGACCGGTTCCGCCACGGTTCCCGATGAGAAAGCCGTGGCCGACGCCGAGCACAAAGCGGTGCAGCGCTTGGCTTTCGACATCGCGGTCGGCATCAATGAGGTCACCCCGATCACCGTCAACGCGCTGGTCACCCTGGCCTTGCTGGGCGTGCACGAACGGGCGCTCACCCTCGGGCAGGTGCGCACGGTGCTCGATCCGGTGCTCGGCTACATCACCGTGCGCGGGCTACCGAGCGGCGAATTGTCCACGCTGCGTGACGAACAGGGCCTGCGGGTGGTGCTCGAGCAGCTCGCGCTCGCGGGTGTTGTCACCGTGTACCGCGGCGGGTTGGAGCCGGTGTACGCGATCGAACCCGGGGTTCACCTCGAGGCGGCGTTCTATCGCAACAGCGCGGTGCACTGGTTCGTCAACCGGGCCATCCTCGAGCTGGCCGCCCTGACCGCGGTGGAACAGCCGGGTGACGATCCGCTGCGGGCGGCGTGGAAGGCGGCCTTCGCGCTGCGCGATCTGCTCAAGTTCGAGTTCTTCTTCCCGGAACGGCAGGAGTTCGCCGAGCAGATCATCGAGGAAGTGCGCCTCATCGTGCCCGAATGGGACGAGCACACCCCCGACGACCGGCTGGATCGCCAATTCCTCGGCGCTGTCACCGAATCCGGGTTCGTGATGGCCCATCGGGTATTGCGATCGTTCTTCGACGCGCAGCTGGTGGTGGCCGAGCGTCTGGTGGCCCGCGCTGCCGACGCGACGATCGATCGCAAGGAATTCATCGACGAATGCGTGGCGGTCGGCAAGCAGATGCTGTTGCAGCAGCGGCTGCACAGCCCCGAATCGGTGTCGTCGGAACTGTTCACCAGTGCCTGGAAACTGGCCGACAACCACGGCCTCATCGCACCCGCCGCCGCGGGGGCCGAAGCCGAATTGATCGGCAAGCGCCAGGAATTCGCCGACCAGCTGCGTGATCTCGGAGAGCGCATCGCGCGGGCGGCCTCGCTCGATCCATCGAACAGGAACACGAACTGATGAGCACACTCGCCGAAGCAGTGTCCGCGATCCGGTCGGGTCCGCAGGGCGCACGGATCGCCGCGGTGTTCGATTTCGGGGGCACCGTCGTCGACGGCCTGCCGCGACGGGGACTGGCACGCAAGGTGTTCCGTCGTGGCGACGGCCGCCGGGCCACCCTGCTCGGTGGTATCCAGCGCGGTGGCAGCGATGGTGACTACGGACGCTTCCTGCAAGCCGTGGAACAGACCTGGGCGGGTGCCTCGGAGTCCGAGCTCGAGCAGCTGGGCCGCAAGGCTTTCGCCGAGCAGATCTACGGGCGACTGTTTCCCGAGGCGTGGCAGCTCGTCCGCGCGCACCAATTGGCCGGGCACACCGTGATCATGGTCAGCGAGCTCACCCGATTCCAGGTCCGGCCCGTGGCCGAGCGGCTCGGCATCGACAACGTACTGTGCACGGAACTCGCCGTCCGAGACGGCGTTCTCACGGGCCACACGGCGGGCGCACCGCTGTGGCGCACCGGAAAAGCGACGGCGGTAGCCGAATTCGCCGCGGACCTGGAGGTCGGCTATGTCTATGCCGACAGCGTGACCGACCTGTCCCTGCTCGAACTCGCCACCCGGCCGACCGTGATCGACCCGGACCCCGCGCTGGCCGCGATCGCCATCGGCAACGACTGGCCCACCCTGACATTCCGGCTGCGCCGAGCTCCACGCCCCGTCGACTACCTGCGCACCATCGCCGGCTTCGCCGGGCTCATCGGCGGTGCGCTGATCGGCGTACTTCGCAAGTCCTACACCGGCAAACGCCAGACGATGGCCGACGCGCTCATGCACGACGCCACCACCGCCACCCTGCGCGCGATCGACGTACAGCTGCGCGTGGTGGGAGCCGAGAACGCCCGCGCACCCAGGCCCGCGGTGTTTCTGTTCAACCACCAGAGCCAGTTCGACGTGATCATCGTCCCGAAGGTGCTCGACGGGGCGGTGACCGGCATCGGCAAGAAGGAACTCGCCAACCACCCCCTGTTCGGCCCGCTGATGCGGTTCGTCGGGGTGACCTTCATCGACCGCACCGACACCGAGCGCGCGAAAGCCGCACTCGCCCCGGTCGTTTCGACCCTGCGCGACGGGCTCTCGATCGCGGTCGCCCCGGAGGGAACGCGCTCGTTCACCCCCGGTGTCGGCCCGTTCAAGAAGGGCGCCTTCCATATCGCCATCCAGGCGGGCGTGCCGGTGATCCCGGTGGTGGTCCGCAATGCCGGCGAGATCGCCTGGCGGGATTCACCGATCGCCCGCCCCGGCATCGTCGACGTGGCGGTGCTGGCGCCGATCGACGTCTCCGGCTGGGACCCGGCCGACATGGACGCCGAGGTGGAAGGCGTTCTGCGTGGTACCACGCAGGGGGCGGTGATCTCCTCGGCCGGGGCGTCGAGATACGCCTTGACGTCCTTGATCGTGTCGGCGGAGAGGTCCTGCGCGTTCCGTACGACGACGACCTTGCGCTCGGCGAAGAGCGAGGGGCTGGTGAGCTCCGCGAGCGTGCCGGGCTGCAGCTGGTCGGAGG
>NZ_JBHWZY010000660.1:0-3937 GCF_042727815.1 Nocardia sp. NPDC060220 | reverse complement strand
GTTCCGGTGAGTTCACCGTCGTCCATCGCCTCGTTCGCGAGCCGGTCGGCGTGCGAGTTCTCGGCGCGCGGAATCCAGGTGAAGCTCACCCGATCGAATCCGGCGACCAGTGCCCGTGCCTGCTCGGCGAGCGGAATCATCGAGGCGTGCTTGATCTTCCAGCGTCCCGACATCTGCTCGACGACGAGTTTGGAGTCCATCCGCACCGTGACGACGCGGGCGCCCAGCTCGGCCGAGGCCGCCAAACCCGCGATGAGACCACGGTATTCGGCCACGTTGTTGGTGGCGACGCGGATGTACTCCTTGCGTTCGGCGAGCACCCGCACGTGATCGGCGGCGAACACCACCGCGCCGTAGCCGGCCGGGCCGGGATTGCCGCGCGAGCCACCGTCGGCTTCGACGATCACCTGGCTCATCGGCGCACCGCCGCGATCACAGCCCCGATTCCTTGGTGCGCACCATGATCGCGCTGCATTCCGGGCAGCGCAGGACCGCGTCGGGCGCGGCCTGGGCGATGCGCTGCATCTCGCCGCGGTCGATCTCGATCCGGCAGGCGCCGCAGCGACGGGCCTGCAGCAGGGCCGCACCGACACCGTGCGCCGCGCGCTGCTTGTCGTAGACGGCGATCAGGTCGGCGGGGAACAGGCCGATCAGCTCGGAGCGGTCCTTCTCGCAGCGCTGCTGCGCCACTTCGAGATCGGCCATCGCCTCGTCGCGCAGACGTTCGGCGTCCTCGAGGTCCTGGTCGGCCTTGCTCAGCCGCGCACCGGCGTGGTCGTGGTCGGCGAGCATCGCCTCGCGCTGCTCCATCACGGTCAGCAGCTCATCCTCGAGCACCGAGCGGCGACGCTCCAGGCTGCCCAGTTCGTGCTGGATCTCGGAGAGCTGCTTGGCGGCGACGGTGCCCGAGGTGAGCATGCCGCGGTCGCGGTCCTCACGCTTGCGGACGGCGTCGACTTCGCCCTCCAGCTTGCGGATGTCGCGGTCCAGATCGTCGATGCCGATCTCCACCGCCACGGCCGCGTCCTTGTAGCCGTGACGTTCGGCCGCCAGACGTGTCACTTCCTGCTGTTCCGGCAGGGCGGAACGGCGGTGGGCGATGCGCGTCAACTCGGCATCGACTCCTGCGAGCTGCAACAGCTTGGTCTGGACCGACGGTTCGACATTCAACGCGCACGAACTCCTGAACACAGTGGACGGATGGATCGATCAACCGTACCGCGCCGCCGGGTGTGATCACGCCATGACCCGAAGAGATGGCCGAAGGCGGGAACCGAACGCGTCCCGGCCGCGTCCAAGCAAGTGTGACCACATCGAACCCGAGAATTGACCTGGCACTGCCGCTGCGCCCGCACATCTTCGACTCCCACGCCGAACCGCGCCAGCTTCAGCTGACATTGGCGACCCCGTTACCCCCGGTGTGTCTCGTGCACGGGCAGGACGCGATCGAGCCGAAGGAGCAGATCCTGCGGTTCTGGGGCAAGCCGGGCGCCTACCGCCAGGAAGGTGTCGGGCGGCTGCTGTGGGAGCGGCCCAAGAGTGCCCTCGGCGCGCTCGTGGTCGATTGCAACGAGCCGCTCGCGATCGTCAAGGCGCGGTGGCCCGAATGTGGGCGATGCGCGGCGCGGGCGGATGCGCGCATCAAGAAGCTGATCGCCTACTACGTGAGCAGCCTGGTGCCGTTGTTCGTCGGCGGGGCGCTGATGATGGCCCGTCCGTCCGCGTTCGCGTGGATCCTGTGCGCGGCCGGAGTCGGTCTCGTCTTTCTCGCGGTGCTGCTCGGTCCCGCGGTGTTCGTACGCACCGACCGCTACCTCGAAGCGACCCTGGCACCGGACGCGAGCTCGGTCACCGTGCGCGCACATCCCGACTTCGCCCGATCGTGGTCCGGTCAGGCGCAGTGGTGACGCCGATCAGCCGCTGACCGTCCACGGGTCGGTGCGCAGCGTGCAGACGCGGGTCCGCACCGCGGGGAGGGCGATGTTGACGAACTGTTCGGCCTGACCGCACCAGGGGAACTCGGTGGCCCAATGAGCGGCGTCGATGAGGGCGGGGCCGCCGCGCCGCAGGTGCTCGTCGACGGGGTGGTGACGCAGGTCGGAGGTGAGGTAGGCGTCGACGCCGGCGCGGATGGCCCTGTCGAGGTAGGAGTCGCCCGCGCCGCCGCAGACGGCTACCCGTTCGATGACACGTTCCGGATCGCCCGCCGCGCGCACACCCCAGACGGTGCGTGGCAGGCCGACGCCGACGCGTGCGGTGAACTCGCGCAGGGTTTCGGGCTGTGCGAGTTCGCCGATGCGGCCGATGCCGAGCGAGGACGGCAGGGGTGCGCGTTCGGTGACGTGGTAGGCGGGCTCCTCGTAGGGGTGGGCGGCGCGCAGGGCGGCGAGAACGGCGAGACGCGAGGTCGGGGGCGCGACCACTTCGACAGCGTCCTCGGTGACGATCTCGACTGTGCCGATCGCGCCGATCGCCGGATCGGCACCCGCGATGGGCAGGAATTGGCCGGTACCCGCGGTGTACCAGGCGGCCTCGCGGTAATCTCCGATCGCGCCCGCGCCCGCGGTGAACAGGGCCGACATCAAGGAAGCTGTGTGGGTCTGCGGCACCTGGATGACCCACTTGTCCACGGCGGCGATGGGTTTGGGATCCAAGGGGCCGGTGACAGTGAGGCCGACGGCCGCGGCCAGCGCGTCGGAGACGCCGGGGTCGGCGGAGTCGGCATTGGTGTGGGCGGAGAACAGGGCACAGCCGGATCGGATCAGCCGGTGCAGCAGCGCGCCTTTGGGCGTATCGGCGGCGACGGTGTCGACCCCGCGCAGCAGTAGCGGATGGTGGACGACCAAAGCCTGTGCGCCCCAGCCGATTGCCTCGTCGACCACAGCGGCGGTCGCGTCGACGGCGAAGACCACCTTGGTGACCTCCTGCGCGGGGTCACCGCAGACGAGCCCCACCGAGTCCCACGATTCGGCCAGTCGCGGCGGGTACGCCGCGTCGAGTACCCCGATCAGTTCGGCCAGGTCGGTCACCGCCGCCTCCTTCGTTGCGTGGGAATATTCGTCGTGGTGTTCACGCGCGCCGAGCCTGCTGTTCCGCTCTGCGCGCGTCCGCGTCGATGTGCCCGATTCACCACAGTGCCGCGTTCAGCGCATCGATCAACCCGTCGACTTCGGCTGCACCTCGCACAGCGACACGGAGGTGGTCGGGCCCCAAGCCGGGGAACGTGTCGGCCCGGCGAACGGCGACGCCGCGGTCGGCGAGACGTTTACGCAGGAGCGCGCCATCGCGGGCGCGGAGCAGGAGGAACGGTCCGGTCGCCGGGGTGTGGACGTCGAGGCCGAGCGCGGTGAGACGGTCGATCATCGCGGTGCGGTCGACAGCGATGCGGGCGGCGTAGCGCTGGGACTCCGCGACGGCGGCGGGTTCGGCCGTCGCGATGATCGCCTCGAGTTGGAGGGTACCGAGCGGCCAGTGCGGGCGGCCATGGGCCAGACGGGCCAGGACCTCGGGAGCGCCGAGGGCGTAGCCGCAGCGCAGACCGGCCAGTGCCCAGGTCTTGGTGAGGCTGCGCAACACGATGACATCGGGGGCCGACAGACCCGCCAGCGACTCCGCCTCACCGGAAACGACGTCGCCGAGCAGATGGCCGTCCGGCGCCGGATCGCCATCGACGCATGCCCCGCCGAAGGACGACGAGCAGGAGGTGCGCTCGTCCGCGATGCCGGAGGGCGCGCGCCGACCGACGACCGCGTCGGTGAAGGCTTCGTCGACCACGATGGTCCGACCTGGGCGGCGCAGCGCCTGAATCGTCTGCGCGGAATGCAGGACCGAGGTGGGGTTGGTGGGGTTACCCAGGACGACGAGGTCTGCGTGTTCGGGGACCAGGGTGGGGTCGAGGGTGTACGGGCGTTGCAGGATCACCCTGGTGACCGGGATG
>NZ_JBHWZY010000659.1:0-3951 GCF_042727815.1 Nocardia sp. NPDC060220 | reverse complement strand
GGCGAAGAAGGCCGAAGCCGAGCTGTCGTCGGAAGCTGCTGCTACCGAACCGGTTTCGGATGCCGCGCCGGCCGATGTCGCTGCTCCGGTCGCTGCCGCCGACGTTGCGACTGCGGGTGAATCGGCTTCGGAGCAGACTGCTGCCGAGCCGGTGGTTGCCGACATCGACTACTTCGCCGATGCCGCCGCCGGTGACGAGGACAACGTTCCGCCACGTGACGCGGCTGAGCGCCTGGCCTACGCCACCTGGGCGGTTGTCACCGGCACTTCGCCCGGTGGTGTCTACAACACCTTGCCGATCCTCGAGGAGGACGTCGCCGAGAAGATGGCGGCCCGCCTCACCGAGCGGGTCAAGGCCGAGGTCACCGTCGATGACGTGCTCGATTGCGAGTCGATCGAACAGCTCGCCGAAATCGTGCGCAATCTGCAGGACAGTGGCGCCGACGTCGACGGTTTCGTGCGTCCGCTGCGGGCGCGTGCCGAGGGCTCGGATGCCGTGCCGGTCTTCGTGTTCCATCCGTCGGGTGGCAACACCCTCGTGTACGAGCCGCTGCTGAAGCGCCTCGCCGCGGACACCCCGATGTACGGATTCGAGCGGGTAGAAGGCGATATCGAAGCACGCGCGCGCCAGTACCTGCCCGAATTGCGCAAGCTGCAGGGCAACGGCCCGTACGTGCTGTACGGCTGGTCGCTCGGTGCGGTGCTGTCGCTGCAGGTCGCTCAGCTCCTTCGCGAAGAAGGCGCCGACGTGCGCGTTGTCGGTCTGATCGACCTGGCTCTTCCGGTCGAGGGCGAGGACAACAGCCCCGAAGAGCGGGTGCGCCGTATCCAGCGCTACCAGCAGTTCGCCAAGACCACCTATGGGGTCGAGGGCGAATTGCCCGACGAGCAACTCCAGGAACTTGCCCAGGCCAACGACGAAGAGCAATACGACATCGTCGCCAGCCTGGTGAAGCTGACCGGTGCGAAAATCCCCGGTGGTGTGCTCGAACACCAGCGCACCTCGTGGATCGAGAGCCGTCATCTCGCGAAGGCGAAGCCGACTCGGTACGACGGTGACGCCGTGCTCTACCTGGCTGATCGCTACCACGACGGCATGATCCAGCTCGAGCCGCGTTTCGCGGACCGCAAGCCCAACGGTGGTTGGGACGAGTACATTCCGAACCTCGAAGTGGTCCGCATCCCCGGCGACCACCTGCAGATTGTCGACGAACCGCGGATCGGCCAGATCGGTGCCGACCTCGCCGCCAAACTGGCCGCGATTTCCGCTAAGGGAGAATAAGTAAGTGAGCACGACCGCCGAAAAGCTTGCCGATCTACACGAGCGGCTCGAGCTCGCCAAAGAGCCCGCTGGTGAGAAGGGCATCGCGAAGCGGGCGCACAAGGGCATTCCCAGTGCCCGCGACCGGATCAACCAGCTGCTCGATCCCGGCACCTTCGTCGAGATCGGCGCGCTGGTGCGCAAGCCCGGCGACCCGACCGCCCTCTACGGTGACGGCGTCGTCGTGGGCCACGGCAAGGTCGAGGGTCGCCCGGTGGCGGTGTTCTCCCATGATCAGACCGTGTACGGCGGTTCGGTCGGTGAGGCGTTCGGTCGCAAACTGTGCGGTCTGATGCAGTACGCGTCGAAGGTCGGCATCCCGCTGGTCGGCATCAACGATTCCGGTGGCGCGCGCGTGCAGGAAGCGATCAGCTCGCTGGCCTGGTACGCCTGGATGGCGACCAATCTCGAGCCGCTGTCGGGCATGGTTCCGCTGGTGTCGGTGATCCTCGGTAACTGCGCCGGTGGCGCGGTGTACGAGCCGATCTGCACCGATGTGGTGGTCGCGACCGAGTCGGCGCACATGTTCGTCACCGGCCCGAAGATCATCAAAGAGGTCACCGGCGAGGACGTGAGCCTCGAGGAGCTCGGCGGTGCGCGCACGCAGGCCCAGTACGGCAACATCCACCACGTCGCCAAGGACGAGGAAGCGGCTTTCACCTGGGTGCGCGAGTACCTGGGGTACATGCCGAGCAGCTGCCAGGAACTGCCGCCGGTGGTGAACCCCGGTCTGGAGCCGGAGATCACCGATTCCGACCGCGAGCTGAACACGTTCATGCCGGATTCCGACAATGCCGGCTACGACATGTACGACATCCTGCTGCGCATCTTCGACGACGGTGAGTTCAAGGAGATCAGCGCCGACACCGGCCAGAACATCATCACCGGTTACGCCCGTATCGACGGCCGGACCGTCGGTGTCGTCGCCAACCAGCCGATGGCTGCGGCAGGCGCCCTCGACGCCCGCGCCTCCGACAAGGCCTCGCACTTCGTCCGCCTGTGCGACGCCTTCGAGATCCCGCTGATCTTCGTCGTCGACACCCCCGGCTTCCTGCCCGGCGTCGAACAGGAGAAGGTCGGCGTCATCAAGCGCGGCGGCCGCTTCCTGTTCTCCTATGTCGAGGCCTCGGTCCCCAAGATCACCCTGGTGGTCCGCAAGTCCTACGGCGGCGGCTACGCGGTGATGGGCTCCAAGCAGCTCGGCGCCGATATCAACCTCGCCTGGCCCACCGCCCGCATCGCCGTGATGGGCGCCGAGGGCGCCGTCAGCCTCCTGGGCGCCGCCCAGATCGCCGCCGCCCCCGAAGACCAGCGCGCCGCCATCCGCCAGAACCTGATCAACTTCTACAACGAAAACGTAGCTACCCCCTGGGTAGCCGCCGAACGAGGCTTCATCGACGCCATCATCGAACCGGCCACCACTCGCCTCGAACTCCGCCGGGCCCTGAAGCTGCTCCAGGACAAGAAGATCCAGCGCAACCCGCGCAAGCACCACGTCCTGCCGCTGTAACCAGAACCTCGAACGGGCCGCCCCGGAAGTTCTCCGAGGCGGCCCGTTCGCGCAGTCCGGATCACATTTTCCCGAGGTCGATATCCGCGGGAAAGGGAGCCGAGGCATCGACCGCTCCTGTGAACGTGTCGCCGGTCCGGTATGACCCGGTCGCCCGATCGAGAATGTAGCGGTCGGAGAACTCGCTGGACCAAGTCTGATCGCGTGCGACCCGTTACCGCCGGTAGTTCGGGTGCGGGTTGTACCCGGCGCCTGGTTGCGGTGCCTGCGATTGATTCTGAGGGTGCGGCGCGTAGGCGGGTGCGCCGTATCCGGGAGGTCCCTGCTGCCACTGGCCCTGGGCTTGCGGCGCGCCGTACGGAGCGGGTGCGCCCTGTGGCCAGTGGCCCTGCGCCTGTGGCAGCCCGTTGGGGGCGGGCGGCGGCCCGCCGACGGGCGGGTAGCCCTGGGGTGCGGTAGCGGCGCGGCGGGCCCGGCGCGACCGGAGATTGCTCCGCAGCCAGAACGCGGAGCCGATGCTCATCACGGCGCCGCCGCCGATCAGCATCCACCCGGTGCGTTTGTTCTGGGCTTCTTGCTCGCCGGCGTCACGCTCCACCGACGAGCCCTTACTGGTCGTCACGCAGGTCTGGCCCGCCGACATGGCCTTGCCGTCGCAGTCGGCACCACTGTTGAGTGTGACGATTCCGCCGAAAACGAGGAAGGCGCCGAACACTACGCCCAGCACCGAGTAAAGAAGGTCTTTCACGTATTCCCCCAAGAACTTTGATCAGTCGAGACACCGTACCCCGTGCCCCGCGACACCTTCACGATCGCATCGGCGACGACTCGACGGCCGTAATCGCAATCTGGGAGCCGATCGAAAAACGGGCCGCCACCGATGAATTCGGTGGCGGCCCGGCACGCTGCGTCGAAGAACTAGGCGACAGAAGCGGATTCGATGATGACGTCGTCGACGGGGACGTCCTGGTGGGGGCCCGCGCTGCCGGTGGTGACGGCGGCGATCTTGTCGACTACCTCGGTGCCGTCGGTGACCTTGCCGAAGACGGCGTAGCCCCAGCCCTGGCCCTGGGGGGCGGTGTGGTTGAGGAAGGCGTTGTCGGAGATGTTGATGAAGAAC
>NZ_JBHWZY010000658.1:0-3954 GCF_042727815.1 Nocardia sp. NPDC060220 | reverse complement strand
GCGTTTCGATCCCCGGTATAGAGCGCGTCGAGATCGGGGGCGGTGCGCGCGGGGTCGACATCGCAGAGCTGGATCAGTTCGTTGATCATGCCGGGCAGGCCGAGGCGCTGGCCGTCCTCGGGGGAGAAGATCCGCACGCCGCTCGCCGCGAGCCGCTCGATCTCCTCGGCGACGATCACCCCGCCGCCACCGCCGAAGATCCGCACCTCACCGGCGCCCGCCTCGCGCAGTGCCCGCGCCAGGTATTCGAAGAACTCGATGTGCCCACCCTGATACGAGCTCACCGCGACGCCCTGCACGTCTTCCTCGATCACCGCGTCGACGATCTCGCGCACCGACCGGTTGTGCCCGAGATGGATCACCTCGGCGCCCTGGGCCTGCAGAATCCGCCGCATGATGTTGATCGCCGCGTCGTGCCCGTCGAACAGTGCCGCCGAGGTCACGAATCGCACGGGATTCACCGGAACATGCAGGCTCATGACTGCCTCCGCCATTGATAGAGCGCCCGATACTAGGACATCAAAGTAATTCTACTGTGAACCGCGTCACTTGGCCGCGAAACGCCCCGCCCAGCTTGCGGCGGAATCATCACCGCAGGTCGACATACTCGACGGATGGTTCGCGAGCACCGGGTGGATGTGGCGTTGGAGCGACTGGTGGCGTCCGGGGTGATCAGTGGCGAGCAGCGGGGAGCGGTGCTGCGGGCGGTCGACGAGCAGGAGCGGGCCGGGCGCGCGAGCGGGGGACGGGTGGCCGCCGAGATCGTGGCGTACCTGGGGGCCGCGCTGGTGGCCGCGGGTTTGGGACTGTTCATCGACCAGGCGTGGGCGCAGGTGGCGCAATCGGGCCGGGTGGTGTTGCTGGTGGTGGTGGCCGGGTGCGCGATGTGGGGAGCGGTGGTACTGGCCGAAGGATGCGTGGGCGTGTTCCGCCGGGTGCCGATCGCGTCGGCGGGGCGGGTGCGGCTGGCGGCGGTGCTGCTCGTGCTGGCGGCGGTGGCGGTGACCGGTGCGGTGGCGACGGCGTTCGACGGGCATCATGGCGACGCGACGGCCATCGCGGCCTCGATCGCGGGTCTGTTCGTCGCCGTTCTCGGATATCTGCTGGTGCCGAGCGTGCTCGGAATGGTCGCCGTGGCCTCCTTCGGTGTCGCGAGCATTCTCAATGTCACCTCGGAGCTGTTCGAGGTCCGATCGCCGTGGCAGGGGATCGCGCTGATGGCGTTCGGTGCGCTGTGGTTCGGACTCGCGTCGGCTCGCCTGCTGGTGGCCGAATGGGCCGGCTATCTCCTCGGCGGCATGATCGCGGTGATCGGCGCGCAATCGGTGACGTTCGGCGAATCGCTGTGGCGACCCTGCCTGACCGCGCTGATCGGGGTGCTCTGCTTCGTGCTGTACGTGCTGCGTCGCGACGCCGTGCTGGTGCTCGGTGGGGCGGCGGGGATCGCGGTCGCGGTCGTGCAGGCGGTGGCCGACTACACCGCGGGAGGGCCGGTCGTCGCGAGCGTGGTGTTGGGGATCGGCGCGCTGGTACTCACCGCGGGGGTGGTGGTCGTGGTCGGCAAGCAGGGATGACCTGCTGTGGGCCTCGGGAGGATCGGTTCAGGTCAGCGGATCAGGGTGGTTTCCTGGGCGCGGATCGTCCGGAAGAAGCGAGGACCCACATCGGCGCCGTCGTGGTTGTAGCTGTCGATGATCTCGGCGAGTTCATCGGCGAGCCGGCGCAGGTCCGCAGTGGCGGTGATGCGGTCGAATTCGTCGGGTTCCCACCCCCACGCGGGGGGTATGTCGGTGATGGTGACGACGATCTGGTCGGCGAACGGGGTCGTCACGGCCACGGTGAGCTGGGCGGGAGCCGCAGCGAGTGGGCTGTGGACGGTGACCTCGCCGGGCGCGCCCGCGGCGACGAAAGTGCGGGCGAAGGCGATGTCCTCGCGGACCGATTCCACGATCGAGGCGGTGCTCGCGTGCCTGCCCGCACGGTGGTGCCGCGAACCGTAGACGCGGTCCGGCGCGGCGCCCGAAGCAGTGTGGTCCGCGGATTTTCGGAGCAATCGGTCCAGCATCCGCTCGGCGGTGGCGCGCTCGCCCGCGCCGGTGTTCTCGTGGTCGATCAGTGCGCGCAGGCGGGTGATCCGCACGAAGTGGTCGCTGCCCATGGCGACGATTGTGCCGCAAATCGGGCGCGGTGGAATGCGTCACAGACGGCGTGGCACAGTTCAGATCCAGGTCACCGGAGAGCGGCGCGGCTCGGTATGGTCTGCACCATCCGTGACCGTTGATTGACAAGAGGGTGGCTGTGACCGAATTCGAGACGATTCTGCTGGAGCGCAAGGGCGGCACCGACGGTAAGGGCGGGGTCGGCTGGATCACCCTGAACCGGCCCAAGGCACTCAATGCTCTCAATGCCCAGGTCCTCGACGACGTCATCGCCGCGCTCGACGAGCTCGACCGCGATGATTCCATCGGCGCCGTCGTGATCACCGGCTCGGCGAAGGCCTTCGCGGCGGGCGCCGACATCAAGGAGATGGCGCCCAAGTCGTACATGGACATGTTCCTGGCCGACTACTTCGCCCGCTGGGACCGCCTGGCCAACTTCCGCAAGCCCACCATCGCCGCCGTCTCCGGGTACGCGCTCGGTGGCGGCTGTGAGCTGGCGATGCTGTGCGACATCCTGATCGCCGCCGACAACGCCAAGTTCGGCCAGCCCGAGATCACCCTCGGCGTCATCCCCGGCATCGGCGGCTCGCAGCGTCTCACCCGCGCGATCGGCAAGGCCAAAGCGATGGATCTGATCCTGACCGGCCGGATGATCGGTGCCGAGGAAGCCGAGCGCTCCGGGCTCGTCTCGCGGGTCGTGCCCGCCGACGAACTGCTCGACACCGCGCTGGAGGCCGCGCAGACCATCGCGTCGATGTCGCTGCCGGTCGCGATGATCGCCAAGGAGGCGGTGAACCGCTCGTTCGAGAGCACGCTCGCCGAGGGGCTGCTGTTCGAACGCCGGGTGTTCCATTCGCTGTTCGCGACCGAGGATCAGAAGGAAGGCATGGCCGCCTTCGTCGAGAAGCGGCCGCCGAACTTCACCAACCGCTAGTTCGGTTTCCAGCGCGGCGCACCGTCGATGAAGTGCGCGGTGCTCGGCGCGGTGCCCTGTTCAGGGGACCGCGCCGAGGGGTTGTCGTTGCTGAGCAGGCCAGCGACCGTGCCACCGAGGGTGGCCGTCACCGCGACCGCGGCGAGAAGTTTTCGGCGACCCTGGCGCGGCGGCGCTCCGATGACCCCCGCACCTCGACGCGGCATCCGTAACCGTGCCGAGGGACGGCGGGCACACAGCAGCACCGCGCCGCGCGCCGAAACATATTCCGGCTCAGGGTCGTACACGATCGGCAGGCCGATCAGCTGGGCCAGATCCGCACGCAGGCTCGGGTTGCGCGCGCAGCCACCCAGTAGTGCCAGCGCTCCCGGCTGCACCCCTGTTTCCTGGATCAGCAGGCGCACGAACGACGCCGAATGATGCAGTCCCGCTTCGCAGAGGGCGGCCAGATCGCTGCGGGTGAGCACGGCGCGGCCGCCGGTGTCGGCATCGGCGGCGGTGACAACTCTGGTGCGGCTCAACGATTCCCGATGTTCGCGGCTGGCGTGCGCGTCGGCCGAGACGCCACTGCGCGCGAGTTGCCAGCGCAGCAGCGCGTCGTAGCCGTTGCCGCTGATGACGGTGCTGCGTTTGCCCGCGAGGATGGTTTCGGTACGGCAGTCGGCGTGGGTGATGGTCAAACCGGAACTGCCCAGGTCGTAGAGCATCACCGAGTCGATGGCGGGCAGCAGGCCGCTGAAACGCAGATAGCGCAACTGGGCCAGTGGCTCGTCGACGATCGCGAAGTCGGCCTGGCCCGCTGCCGCTCTGATCGCATCGGCCTGTAACTCGCTGCGGCAGGTGACCGCGGTGCCCGAAATC
>NZ_JBHWZY010000657.1:0-3957 GCF_042727815.1 Nocardia sp. NPDC060220 | reverse complement strand
TTGACCAGACAGTCGTTGACCTTGCGCATCGTCATTCCCCGATTCCCTCGGCTTCCGCGGCGGCGCGCTGCATGGCCCAGCGATAGTCCGGTTTGCCGTTTCCGAGCCGACGGATCTCGTCGACATAGATCACGGCTTTGGGCACCTTGAAGCCGGCCAGCCGAGATCGGCACAATTGCCGCAACGCCGCCGGACCGACCCGATTCGCGGCGTAGACACGGTCGCCGGGGTCGACACAGACCAGCGCGACCACCTCGTTGCCCCATCTCGCACTCGGTCTGCCGACCACGAGCGCGTCACCGACCCGGGGGTTCGAGCGCAGCACCTCCTCGACCTCTTCGACGAATACCTTCTCGCCGCCGGTGTTCACCACGAGGGCGTCACGCCCGAGCAACCGCAATGAGCCGTCGGCGGCGACGGTCGCGCGGTCACCGGGGATCGCCATCCGGACGTCGCCGATGACGGGGAAGGTGCGCTCGGTGGCCTCGCGGTCGTCGAGGTAGCCCAGTGGGACGCGCCCGGTCCGCGCCGCCCAGCCGACCTCGCCCTCGCCCGGCGTCAGGAACCGGGTGCGGTCGTCGCTCACCGCCGTTCCGCCCGGCATCGGCGCGAAGCTGTCGACTTCGTTGCCCTTGGTACTGCGACCGAATCCCATGCCACCCGTTTCCGACGACCCGTAGCCCTCGACCACGAACGCGTGCGGAAGCAGGTCGAGCAAGTCACGCCGGTGCACCGGATTGGTCGCCGCGCCGCCGGTACCGATCGCCATCAGCGCGGACAGGTCGTAGGACTCTTCGCGCAACGCGCGCACCAGCGGACCGGCGTAGGCGTCACCGACGATCGTCATGAGCGCGACCTTTTCCTGTTCGGCCACGCGCAGTGCGCTGTGCGCGTCGAACTTGTGCCGGTCGTCGTAGAGCACAATCGTCTGCCCGGCGAGCAGGCCGGCGAACGAGGTCCAGATCCCCGCCGCGTGCGACAGCGGCGACACCGCGAACCAGACGTGACCGGTCATCAGCGCGAGCCGACGCAGGCCCTTGCCCGACTCGTGGTCGGCACCGTTCATCGACGAGACGTACATATCGCTCTGGCGCCAGAGCACGCCCTTGGGCCTGCCCGTCGTGCCGCCGGTGCACAGCATCACCAGGTCGTCGGGCGAGGTCTCGATGACCGGTTCGTCGGCGCCGAGCGCCACCGCGTCCTCGTAGCCGATCGCACCCGCCAGCTCGGGGACGTCACTGCCGTCGTCCACCGAGACCAGCAGTTCGACGCCCTCGGGCGCGGACTGCTCGACCACCGCGCCGAAGGACCGGTGGTAGACGATGCCGCGCGGCTTGATGTAGGCGAGCAGATCCCGGATCTCGTGGGCGGTGTAGTGGTGGTTGATGTTGACCGGTACGACCCGTGCCTTCATGCCGGCGATCATCACGTCGAGGTACTGATCGTTGCGCATGAGCAGCGCGATCCGATCCTGCCCGCATTCCCATCGATCCAGTTCCGCGCGCGGGGTGTGCACACCGAATCCCCGCTCGGCCAGGAAGTTCGCGAACTTCCTGGTGCGCAGCGCGGTGTCGCCGAAGGTGCGGCGACGCTCGCCGCACACTGTCAACGTCCGATCCGGCACTGCCGCCGCGACCTCGTCGAATACCGCGCTGATCGTCCATTCGGTCAACAGAGCGCTCCGCTACCTGCGCGGAGGTTCGATTGTTCTGTGTGCATGGTTCGGTCCTCGATGTCCTAGCGGAACGAAGCGGCGGGTGTCGCGCGCCGCCTGACGGGAAAGCTTGCCGCAAGCCGAATAGATATGACTACTGTATACGTAACAGTAGAGCCTGACGCAAGGTTTCGTCCGAGGATCGCTCCCGAACCGTCGAAGACCGGCCCAGCGGCGAGCGCAATCGATCCGCCACCTGTCGCAGATTCAAACGGTAGTCTTTACTGTATATGTAACGGTATGACTCACCGATACCGATCGACCAGGAAGAATCGGGGACGACAGTGACCACCGACAACGCGCCCGACAACAACGCGGGGACGGTGGGCGTCGAGCACGACGGACCGATTCTGCGCCTCACCATCGACCGGGCGAACCGACGCAACGCACTCTCCCCCAGCATGATCGACACCCTGGTCGCCACGCTCACCGCCGCCGCGACCGACGCCGAGCTGCGCGTCGTGCACATCACCGGCGCCGGAGCGGACTTCTGCTCCGGTGTCGACTGGGTGGCGACCAACAGCGCGGGCGAGCGCCCGCCGACCGGAGATCTGGTGCGACGCATCCCCCACACCGCCCACCGGGTCATCGAGCTGCTCCAGACGGTGCATCTACCGGTGGTGTGCACCGTCCGAGGCTGGGCGGCCGGGCTCGGGTGCAATCTCGCGATCGCCGCCGATTTCACCCTCGCCGACACCGACGCTGTCTTCTGGGAGCCGTTCCTGCCGCGCGGATTCAGCCCCGACTCCGGCTCCACCTGGCTGCTCCCCCGCCTGGTCGGACTGGCCAGGGCCAAGCGGATGCTGCTACTCGGCGAGAAGGTCGGCGCCGGCGACGCCGCCGACTGGGGCCTGATCCACGCGGCTATGGCACCCGAAGACCTCGACCGGGCGACCGAGGAGCTGCTCGCCCGGTTGGCCGCCGCGCCGACCATCGCCTTCGGCCTGGCCAAACAGTCCATCCACCGCAATCTGGTCACGGGATTGACCGAGGCGATGGACAACGAGCTCTACGCACTGGAACTCGCTTGCCGCACAGCTGATTTCAAGGAGGGTCTGGCGGCCTTCCGGCAACACCGTGCTCCCGAGTTCCACGGCCGGTGACCCCCGGCCGACTCTCCCACCACCCGACACCATGAAGAGGTACCGATGAAGACCAGAGGCGCGTTGATCTGGGACCGCGATCAGCCGTGGTCGATCGAAGACATCGAGATCGGCGAGCCACAGACGGGTGAGGTCAAGGTCAGGATGGAGACGGCGGGGCTGTGCGACGCCGACCACCATCTCGTCACCGGCGACATCGCCATGGCCGACTTCCCGGTCCTCGGCGGTCACGAGGGCGCGGGGGTGGTGGTCGAAGTCGGGGCGGGCGTGCACGATCTCACCGTGGGCGACCATGTGGTGATGTCGTTCGTTCCGTCCTGCGGCACGTGCGGGCCGTGCCGTGCCGGACTGTGCAATCTGTGCGATCTGGGCGCAGGCCTGCTCGGTGGCGCGGCCGTCTCCGACGGCACCTTCCGGGCGACCGCACGGGGGCGCGGAGTGCACCCGATGGCACTGGTCGGCGCGTTCGCGCCGTACGCCGTGGTCCATCGGGCCTCGGTGGTCAAGATCGACCCGTCGATCCCGTTCGAGATCGCCTGCCTCGTCGGTTGCGACATCACCACCGGCTACGGCTCGGCCGTCCACACCGCACGGATCCAGCCGGGTGAGGATGTCGCGATCATCGGGCTCGGCGGCGTCGGCGCGTCCACGCTGCAGGGCGCGGTGCTGTCCGGGGCGTCACGGATCTTCGTCGTCGACCCGGTCGAGTGGAAGCGCACGCAGGCCGAGAAACTCGGTGCCACCGACGTCTATCCTGATCTCGCGACCGCCGCCGACGGCATCGCCGCCGCGACCGGCGGACGGATGTGCCACAAGGTGATCGCCTCGATGGGGCGACGAGACGGCGACGATCTCGAGGCGTGGATGGACCTCACGGCCCGAGCGGGCACCTGTGTGCTCACCGCCATGGGCTCCACAGTGGCCGCCCAGGTGCCGCTCACGCTGTCGATGCGGACGTTGTTGCAGAAGAACCTGCAGGGCAGCCTGTTCGGCGGCGGGAATCCGCACGAGGACATCCTCGAGGTGCTGGCCCTCTACAAACTCGGCGACCTCGATCTGGACGGCACCCGTACCAAGGAGTACCGGCTCGACCAGATCAACGAGGGCTACGAGGAGATCCACCGCACCCACGGTTTACGC
>NZ_JBHWZY010000656.1:0-3970 GCF_042727815.1 Nocardia sp. NPDC060220 | reverse complement strand
CATGATCATCCGGGCGGGCGAGAACCTGTACCCCAAGGAAATCGAGAACGCGCTCTACCGTCATCCCGCTGTTCACGAAGCCGCGGTAGTCGGTGTGCCCGACGCCGTGCTGGGCGAGGTGCCGGTCGCCCACGTGGTGCCCGCGCCGCAGGCCGCGGTCACCGTCGAAGAGCTGATCGAACACTGCCGCGGGGAACTCGCGGCGTTCAAGGTTCCCGCCGCGATCGTGTTGACCGCGGAGATGCCACGCAATCCGGTCGGCAAGATCGACAAGAAGCAGCTGCGGCTCTCGGCCGCGCGCACCTGAGCGGTTCTGCACCGCAATCCACTTCGAACGAAAGACAGCCCTTTCGGTCGCGGTCACTCGCGTCCGGAAGCCGGAAGAAAGGGATCGAGCCATGGGATTCAAGACGGGAGACTTCCCGCCGGTGGACACCGAGACATTCTTGGATCTGCCACTGCGCGAACGTATACGGACGCTGGCGCTGCACTGGGCGGAATACGGATTCGGTACGCCGAAGATGATCCACACCGTGTATCTCGCGAAAGTGCTCGTGCTCTACATCATCGGCGGCATCGCGATCGCGACGGCGACGTCGGGCACCGGGCCGTTCTGGGATGTGGCGCAGTGGTGGAACCAGCCGGTGGTCTACCAGAAGCTGGTCCTGTGGACGGTGCTGCTCGAAGCCCTCGGCGTCGCGGGCTCCTGGGGACCGTTGGCGGGCAAGTTCAAGCCGATGACCGGCGGCATCCTGTACTTCGCGCGACGGGGAAGTATCCGATTGCGGCCCTGGTATCGGGTGCCGTTCACCAACGGTGACTCGCGCACCGCCCTCGACGTGGTCCTGTATCTGGGCTTTCTCGCGTCGCTGGTGATCGCCCTGGTCGCACCGGGCCGGACCACCGCCGCACTGCTGGAAGCGCTGCCGGACAACACCTCCGGACTGGTCCGGCCCGTGCTGCTGATCGCGCCGATCGTGCTCTACATCCTGTGCGGGCTGCGCGACAAGACGATCTTCCTGGCGGCTCGCGGCGAGCAGTATCTGCCCGCGCTGCTGTTCTTCGCGGTGTTGCCGTTCACCGATATGATCATCGCGGCCAAGCTGCTGATCGTGATCGTGTGGGTCAGCGCGGGAGTTTCGAAGTTCGGCAAGCACTTCACCAATGTGGTGCCCCCGATGGTGTCCAACAGCCCGTCGATGCCGTTCCGGTCGATCAAACGCGCCCACTACCGCGACTTTCCGCGCGATATCCGCCCGTCGCGGGTGGCGGCGTTCATGGCTCATGTCGGTGGTACCGCCGTGGAGGTGCTCACCCCGATCGTGTTGCTGTTCTCGACGAACCACTGGCTCACGTTGGCCGGGGTCGCGATGATGGTCATCTTCCACCTGTTCATCACGTCCACCTTCCCGCTGGCCGTGCCGCTGGAGTGGAACATCCTGTTCGCCTACCTCACCGTGTTCCTGTTCCTCGGGTTCCCGAACTCGGACGGGTACGGGGTATTCGACATGTCGTCGCCGTGGCTGACGGTGGCGATCGCGGCGGGGCTCGCATTCTTCCCTGTGCTGGGCAACCTGCGCCCCGACCTGGTGTCGTTCCTGCCGTCCATGCGTCAGTACGCCGGCAACTGGGCCTCGGCGCTGTGGGCCTTCGCACCGGGCGCCGAGGCGAAGCTCAACACCATCGCGCACCGCCCCGCCGACAACCAGGTCGACCAGCTGCTGGCCATGGGCTACCCGCCCGCGGTCGCCGAGATCACCATGCAGCAGACCATCGCCTGGCGTTCTATGCACAGTCAGGGCCGCGGCCTGTTCTCCCTGCTGTACAAGCACCTTCCCGACGTCGATCGCTGGACCGTGCGCGAAGCCGAGTTCGCCTGCAACTCGCTGATCGGCTTCAACTTCGGCGACGGCCACCTGCACAACCTGGACCTGATCGACGCGGTGCAGGCACGGGTCGGCTTCGCTCCGGGAGAATGGATCGTGGTGTGGGTGGAGTCGCAGCCGGTACACAAGAGCACGCAGCAATACATGGTGGTCGACGCGGCGCTGGGCGTCATCGAACGCGGAACATGGGAGGTGGCCGACGCGGTCGAGGCGTTGCCGTGGCTGCCGGACGGTCCCATCGCGCATACCGTGACCTGGCGGCGTGAAGACGTCACCGCACCGCGGCAGGGTGTGGTGGCTCCGGCCGAATAGCCGAGCACCGGACGATATCTCGACCAAGAGAAAGGCACGTCGATGACAACGGCGACAGTGGTCGGCAGCGGCCCCAACGGGCTGGCCGCGGCCATCACCCTGGCCCGCGCGGGCGTGGAGGTGACGGTTCTCGAAGCGGCCGACACGATCGGCGGCGGCACCCGCTCGAGCGAGGCGATCCTGCCCGGTCTGCTGCACGACCACTGCTCGGCCATCCACCCGATGGCCGTGGGCTCGCCGTTCCTGCGGCGCATCGACCTGGAACGGTACGGATTGCGGTGGGCGTGGTCGGAACTCGACTGCGTCCACCCCCTCGACGACGGCACCGCCGGTGTGCTGCACCGCTCGGTCACCGAGACCGCCACGGGCCTCGGCGCCGATGAACGGCTGTGGCGCACGCTGTTCGAACGCCCGGTCGCCGGCTACGACATATTCGATGCCGACATCATGCGCCCGCTGCTGCGCATTCCTCGCCATCCGATCCGACTGGCGCGCTTCGGCATTCCGGCGACCGCACCCGCCACACTGCTCGCGCGAGCTTTCCGCACCGAAGCGGGACGGGCCTTGTTCGGCGGCGTCGCCGCACACGCCTTCCAACCCCTCGAACGCCCGTTGAGCGCCAGCGTCGGGCTCGGCATCCTGACGGCGGGACACCGATACGGCTGGGCGGTCGCGGTCGGCGGATCCCAGCGGATCGCCGACAGCATGGTCGCGGTACTGGCCGACCACGGCGGAAAGGTCGAGACCGGCGTCCGCGTGCGCTCGGTCGCCGACCTACCGCCGTCCGACATCACCATCTGGGACCTCGCCCCGACCGCGCTCGCGGAGATCCTCGCCGACCGACTCCCCACTCGAATTGCACGCGCCTACCACCGATTCCGCTACGGCCCCGGCGCTTTCAAGGTCGACTTCGCCGTCGACGGCGGTATCCCATGGACCACCGAAGCCGCCCACCGCGCGGGCACAGTGCACCTGGGCGGCTCCTTCGCCGAGATCGCCGCGGGCGAACGTGACATCCACGTCGGCCGAATGCCTCAGCGCCCCTTCGTCCTGGTCGGCCAGCAATACCTCGCCGACCCTCAGCGATCGGCAGGATCGGTTCACCCCGTCTGGACCTACGCCCACGTCCCCAACGGCTACACCGGTGACGCCACCGCAGCCATCATCGCCCAGATCGAACGCTTCGCACCCGGCTTCCGAGACCGCGTAGTCGGCCTGACCACCCGCACCACCGCAGAATTCGCCGACTACAACCCCAACTACGTCGGCGGCAACATCATGACCGGCGCCAAGAACATCCCACAGCTGGTCTTCGGCCCCCGAAAAACCCTGCAGCCCTACGACACCGGCCTCCCAGGCCACTACCTGTGCTCGGCGGCGACCCCGCCCGGCCCCGGCGCGCACGGCATGTGCGGTGCCAACGCCGCCGAACGAGCACTGCGACGGCTGAGGTAACCAATATTCGAGGACCGACAATGGTGGCTGACCCATCACATATGCCACCACCAGCGGTGCCCGAACGTCCGCTCATGGCGATGAGCGCGAGGTTTGCAGGGGTGCTCGGAGAGTATGCCTGAGCAGCAACCGGTTAGCCGCCCAGAAACTCGAGACGGTTGCCCACCGGGTCGGTTGTGTGGAATCGGCGGCGGCCGGGAATCTCGGCGGGATCAGCCCAGTGGACTTCGTATCCAGCCGCCGTGACCGCGGACGCGAGCGCGTCCACGTCAACGATGAAGGCGGGATGAGCTTTGCGCGCAGGATGGAAGGGTTCC
>NZ_JBHWZY010000655.1:0-3977 GCF_042727815.1 Nocardia sp. NPDC060220 | reverse complement strand
CCCCCTGGACGATGAGCAGGGGTGCGGCGGGCGCGCGAGTGCCGGGTTCGATGTCGGCGAGGATGCGGCGCAGGACGGGCTCGGCGAGCAACTCCCCCATGCCGCCGCGCAGATGCCGGGTCACATCGCGACGGGCGAACCGCAGCAGCAGCGCGAAGGTGCTGCGCTCCTCGGCCTCACCGAGCAGACCGCGATATCGCGCATCGAGGTGATCGCTGAGCACCGGATCGAGCTCGGGATAGGCCTGCCGCAATCCCGCGACGAACGCCGCCGGGAACCCGGCGAACCATCCGCCGTTGAGACGCACGAACGCGGCGGCCGGGTCACCCACCGGTGATCCCGCCGCCGCACCGACGATATTCAGCTCCGGCGCGTACTCGGCGGCCAGTTCGGCGGCCCACGCCGTCGCCAACCCGCCACCCGAATAGCCCCACAGGGCAACCGCCGTGGTGGGCGTCAACGCCATCGGGGCGAATTCGAGCGCGGCCCGAATCCCGTCCAGCGCACGGTATCCGGGTTCACGTGCCGCTCCGAACCGGCCACCCGCCCCTTCGTGATCGGGTACCGATACCGCCCAGCCCTGTTCCAGGGCCATCGCGATGATCGGCAGCTCGAGCGGCGCGATCGAACCGATCGTCCATGCGCCGCTCCGCAACGCGTACGACGGAAAGCACTGCGGGGCAACAGCATCGATCGCGCACTGGAACGACACCAGCGGCCGTGGACGCGCGGCAGCGCCCCACGGCAGCAGCACTGTCGTCACCGATACTTCCGGCGCACCGTCGAGATCGCAGGTGCGGTACAGCAATTGCCAGGCCGTGATCCGCTGCCGGATCACCCCGAACAGCGCGACGTCCACCGGCCGCGACCGCACCACCGTCCCCGGCGCGAGCGCGTCGAAACCGGATGGAGCGTCGTAGAACGGGTCGGCGGGCGGGAGCAGCGGCGCGGCGCGGGTCGGCGCCGGGGCGTCGACGGTCATAGGCTGCCGCCGCCACCGAAGAACCAGGGGTTGAACGTGCAGGTCAAGGTGGGACTGCCTTCCGGATCGAGGGCACGCAGCGCGATCGAGGCGGCGCGCGGGGAATACATCATGGTCAGGTGGTCGGAGACGTCCTGTTCGCAGCCGTTCTGCAGGGCGATGTTGTCGACAGTCGCGTCCGGTCCGGCGCGCAGGAAGGCGAGGTCGAGGGGATTCATCACCTCGTCGTAACGGGAACCGACCACGGTGTAGGCGACGCCGGGCACAGTGTCGCCGGTGGCGTTGAGCGTGGTGTAGAACGATGAGCCGACGGCCTGTTCGACATTGGCGGCACCGATGATCGGCCGGTAGAAGCCCATGATGTCGATGCCGGCGTTGTTGATCATGCGGCCGAGGGTGGCGATCCCGAGCAGCGAGGTGCCGTGGTGGGTGGCGCCGAAGCTGACGAGCTTGCCGACCTTGCCCTGGCCGCCCTCGAACTTCAGGTAGTGATTGGCGATGGTGCCGCCCTGGGAATGGCCGACGATGTCGACCTGGTCCGACCCGGTCGCCGCGCGCACTCGTTCGATGAAATCGGCGACCTGACGGGAGGAGTCGGCCATCGGGCCCACCCCGTAGCGCCCCGGCAGCACGGCGCCGAGTCCGCCGGCCTCCAGCAGCCCGGATTTGCCGAAGTTCAGCGCGAACACGCAGTACCCGGCCTCGGCGAGGCGGGGCGAGAGATAGGAGAAGGTGTCGTAGGCGTTGAGCCAGGTGCCGTGCAGCAGCACCACCGGGCGCGGGTGCTGCGCCGAGGGCTTGCAGTCCCAGCGGTTGGCGCCGGGCGGCGCGGCGTCGGGGTGGAGCAGGCCGTAGGCGAAGGCGGGCAGGTAGGCCGACATCTCGGGGCCCTCACCGACGGCGTCGGAGGCGCGGCTGCCCGACGAACCCGAGCTGCTGCCCGAGGCGCTGCCGGTGTCGGCGATGGCGGTGGGAGTGCGGCCGTCGGCGGCGGCGACCGTGCCCGCGTTCACGTATTCGGCCAGCGAGGCGATCGTCGGCTCCAGGGTGGGAGCCGCGTCGGCCGGGCCTGCGGCCACGGTCAGCGCCGCGGCGATGCCGATTCCGCACAGCGCGCGGCGAAGGGAATGCGTCGTTGCAATCATGGTTTCACTTCCGTAGATCCGCGTCGACGAACAGGTGGCTCGGACGCGCTCTGCGAATCTATGACCCAGGACACAGTGATGTCACTGCACCGGGCAACGAGAAACTCTGGACCGGATTGGCGCGGGAGCCAAGTTCTGTACGTTTTCGATCGGATGGTCCACTACCGGGCTGTCGTCGGACACAATCGAGTCATGCTCGCCGAACACCCCGTTTCCGAACTCCCCGCTCTGCCCGCGCTGACCGCTCGGCTGCTGACGCGGTGGCCACAGATCTCCGAACGCATGCTCGCCGACGGTCTCGGCGCCAACGCGCCCGCCGAATTGCCCGACGGACACTTCACCGCGGAAGTGCTGCCGACCATCTACGCGTGCGGGCGGGCCGTGCTCGAGGCGATCGGCGCCGACCGCGAGTTCACCTACGCCGAGGTCGCGGCCTTCGTCGCCCCGGTCGCCGAGCGTCACGCCGAGGACCGGTTGCCGTTGCCGATGCTGATCGGCGCGATCCACGGCTCGGCGCAGTCGGTGTTCGCGGAGGCGCTGTCGCTGGCTCTGCCCACCGAGACCGCGGAGATGGCGCGGGTGGGCAACCGCCTGCTCGATCTGCTGCGCCATATCAACATGACGGTCGTGGAAACCTACACCGAGGTCGAGCAGTCGATCTATCACGCCGAACGCGAGGCGCGCCGGGAGCTGTGTTCGGCACTGGTGCGCGGCCTGCCCGCCGAGGAGCTCGCCGCCCGCGCCGACACGATCCTGGCCGATCAGTACACGGTGCTGGCGGTCCATCTGAGCGAGCCGCCGCGCGTTGGCACCGCGGCCAACCTGGTGACCAGGCGACGGATCCGGGTGCTGCAGCGCGCTTTGGACGAGCTCACCGGCACCACCACCCCGGCCACCTTCGACGGCGCTCACGGCATCGCGTTGCTGAGTCACAGTTCCGAAACCGACATCCTCGACGCGGCGAAGTTCGACGAACTCGCCGACCGCCTGCGGGCCCAGTTCGGGGTACCGGTGTATCTGGCCGAATTCTCCGGTGTCAGTCGTGACGCCATTCCGGCCGCGGCGAAGGACGCGACCGAACTGACCGAACTGGCGCGACTACGCGGCAAGCCCGGCGGCTGCTACCGGCTCGACGATCTGCTGCTCGAATATCAGCTCACCCGGCCCGGCCCGGCCCGAGAACGCCTGGCGCAGCGGGTGATTCCGCTTTTAAGCAGTCCGCACCTGATCGATGCGCTGGAGGCGCATCTCGTGCACGGCGCCGACCGCAAAACTGCGTCACGACTTATTCACGTGCACCCGAATACTTTTACCTATCGCCTGCGCAGGATCGCCGAACTCACCGGTCTCGACCCGGCCGATCCGAAAGATTCACGTATGCTCGCCGCGTCGCTCACGGTGTATCGACTCGATTCCCTGGAGAACGAAAAAACCCGCTATTCGACGTGTGCATCGAATAGCGGGTAATTCGTTTCCCGACAAGGAAAGTCTTACTTGTCAGCGCTCTTTACAGGTAGGCGCTGCACACGGGCCAGGCGCCGGGACCCTGCGCGGCCAGCACGTTCTCGGCCACGCGGATCTGCTCTTCACGGCTGGCGTTGTCGGCGGAGCCCGCGCCACCGTAGGCTTCCCAGGTGCTCTGCGAGAACTGCAGGCCGCCGTAGTAGCCGTTACCGGTGTTGATGTTCCAGTTGCCTGTGCTCTCGCACTGCGCCACGGCGTCCCAGTTGTTCGCCGAGGCGGTTGCGGTGGTCAGACCGGCCGGAACGGCGATCATCGCGCCGGCAACAGCGGCAAGACCAAGGGCACGGGTGGTGAACTTGCGATTGAAAGACATAAAGTATTTCCTG
>NZ_JBHWZY010000654.1:0-3980 GCF_042727815.1 Nocardia sp. NPDC060220 | reverse complement strand
GATCACCTGCTGCCAGGCGTCGACCCGGTCGAGTCCGTCCAGCAACGCGCCGTCGCCCCGGGCGCACAGGTCCACCAGTTCGGGATCGAACTCGGTGCCACTGCGCGACAGCAGCATTCGGACCGCCGCGTCGACACCGCCCACCCGGGTATGGACCTCGGCGTCGTCGGCGATGTGCACGACACGCATCACCGGAATGATCGCCTCGCCCCGCAATCCGCTGGGTACGCCGTGGCCGTCCCAGCGTTCGAAGGCTTGTGGCAGCGCTGCCCGGACGGCGTCCGGCAGGCCGAGGCGGTCGGCGATATCGGCCGCGGTGCGGCAGTGGGTGAGGAACGAGTCCATCGTGTCGCGCACCCCGCCCGCGAGGAACCGGCCGGTCATCGAGATCCGCCGCAGCGACGACCCGCCTTCGGCGAGGTGCCCGAGCAGGAAGGCCATCATCGGCAACCCGGTTTTGTCGATGTTGTAGCTGTCGGCCCGGATCCGGAGGTCGTCACCGAACCAGCGCGCCATCTCGGGGGAGTCGGCGACGCAGCCGACCCACGCCAGCAGCGAGACGTAATACACCGCGGCGCGATCGGCCTCGGACAACCCCGCGGCCTCGGCGAGCCGGACAGCGAGAACGGTCTGGCGCAGGACATGTTCCTGCGGCTGGCCGAGCCCGAGGTCGGTGGCCAGTGACAGCGAGGCGACGAGTTCGGCGAGCCGAAGGGGCCGGGACGGGTCCGTCACGAATTCAGATTACTCCTTGCGCTCGATGCATTGCCGATATATCGTCGATAGTGTCAAGAACAACGAGAGAGCCTGAGGAGGCTGTCATGCAGAACCAAGAACAACGAGAATTCGGACACTTCCGGCGCGGTCGCGGACCGGGCCCCCGGGAATTCGGTCCCGACCGCCAGCAGTTCCGCCACGGCGGGCGCCATGGCCACGGCCCCGACTTCGGACCTGGCTTCGGCCCAGGGTTCGGACCGGGCTTCGGTCCCGGTTTCGGCCGCGGTCGCGGCCGCGGCGGGCGTGGCAGGCGCGGTGACGTGCGGGCAGCGGTGCTGCTGCTGCTCGTCGAGCGCCCGATGCACGGCTACGAACTGATCCAGCAGATCCGCGACCGCAGCGACGATGTCTGGCGCCCCAGCCCGGGGTCCATCTACCCGGCATTGGCCCAGCTCGAGGACGAGGGTCTGGTGCTCATCGAAAAGGTGGCCGGTCGTAAGACCGCCCAGCTCACCGACGAGGGCAAGGCCTATGTCGAGGCCCATCGTGAGGATCTCGGCGACCCGTGGGCCGAGGTCAAGCAGGACGTCGGCGCCCAGGCGCTGGACCTGCGCGGACTGGTCGGACAGGTGATGGGCGCGGTCGGTCAGGTGGCCCAGGTCGGCACGGCACAGCAGGCGGCGAAGGCGGCCGAGGTACTCGCCGAGACCCGCCGGGCGCTGTATCGAATCCTCGCCGAGGACGATGTCGCCTCCGAGGGCGATGCAACCCCCGAGAAGTGAGGGCGTCGTGACCGCCCTGCCCGGCGTGCGGTTGTCGGTCCCATGGAGTAAATGTTTGGGGTATGGAACAACTGGGAACGTTGTGGGGTTGGGGAACATCACGATTGCGCGGCGCGGTGTCGGTCACGGCACTCGTCTGCACGGCGGTGATCGGTGTGTCCTTCGCACCGATCGCCGCCGCTGAACCGGCGGGCTATCGGCCCGCCGTCATTCCGATGCAAGCGGGTCCGGCGCAGTCCGATCACCTGGATGCCGCCCATTACATCAAGGCCAACCCGAACTCGGTTCCGGTGGGGCTCAACAACTTCGGGTGTACGCCCACCGCCGAGCACCCGCGGCCGATCGTGTTGGTACACGGCACCGACTCGAGTGCGTACTCCGACTGGGCGGGAATCGGGCCGCAGCTGGTGTCGGCCGGCTACTGCGTCTTCGCGCTGAACTACGGCGGAGCGCCGGGCGCCGACACCTACGGCACCGAGGACATGCGCATCAGTTTCGCCCAGCTCGCCCAGTTCGTCGACGATGTCCTCGTCGCGACCAAGGCGACCAAGGTCGATCTGGTCGGGTTCTCGCAGGGGGCGAACGTCAGCCGGTTCTATGTCAACAAGCTCGGGGGCGCGCCGAAGGTCGGGACCTGGGTCGGCCTGGCCTCACCCAGTTACGGCGGGGTCATGTACGGACTGGTCCCGGTGGGGCAGGCCGTTCCCGGCATGATGGATGTCTTCGCGAAGGTCACCTCGACCGCTGCGGTCCAGCAGGCTCAGGGCGAACCACTCATGGTGGAGCTCAACGCGGGCGGCGACACCGTGTCCGGTGTCCGGTACGTCACCGTCGGCAGCCGGGTCGACGAGATGATCCAGCCGTTCTCGAACATCGCGCTGCGCGGTGCGGGCGCCGAGAACCTCGTCCTGCAGGACCTGTGTGCCGACGACCTGACCGGGCACTTCCACCTGGTCTACGACCCCTTCGTGCAGCAGTTGCTCCAGCGCGTCCTCGACCCGGCCCGGGCACCCGCACCGGTCTGCGCGCCCGTCCCGCTCGGCACCGGCATCCCCGAGGTGATCATCGCGGGCAACTCCTGACAGCCGGGCTGGACGGAAGTACCTCGCGGGGTCACTAGACTGGGACGACCGCAATTCGTCCTCCCCGGGAGCCGCCGTGACCATTCAGCCCGTTCGCCTGTTCGGCGACCCGATCCTGCGTTCTCGTGCCGACGCGGTCACCGAGTTCGGTCCCGACCTCGCCACGTTGGTCGCCGATCTCACCGAGACCATGCACGACGACGGTGGGGTCGGGATGGCCGCGCCGCAGATCGGTGTCGGGCTGCGGGTGTTCGTCTACGACACCGGCGATGCCGCGGGGCATGTGGTGAATCCGGAGTGGTCGGCCGTCGGTGCCGACGAACAGGTCGGTCCCGAGGGCTGCCTGTCGATCCCCGGCGTGCGGTACGACGTGCGCCGGGCGGCGCGCGTGCGGGTCAGCGGGGTCGACGTCACCGGTGCGCCGGTCGAATTCGAAGCCGACGGTCTGCTCGCGCGCTGCGTACAGCACGAGTACGACCACCTCGATGGCGTGCTGTTCATCAACCGGCTCGAACCGGCCGACCGCAAGGACGCGATGCGTACCATCCGCGAATCCGACTGGTTCCGCGGCGGGATCACCGTGCGCGAATCCAGCGGCGTCGGCGGTGGTCGCTGATGCGCGTAGTTTTCGCGGGCACGCCCGAGCCCGCTGTGCCGTCGCTGCGCCGGTTGATCGAGAGCGAAGGCCACGAGGTCGTGGCGGTCGTCACGCGGCCCGACGCGGTCGCGGGCCGTGGTCGCAAGCTCCTGCGCTCGCCGGTCGGGCAGCTCGCCGACGAACACGGCATTCCCGTGTTCACGCCACGCAAGCCGTCCGAGCCCGAGTTCGTCGCCGCGCTCACCGAGCTCGCACCGGACTGCTGCCCGGTCGTCGCCTACGGTGCGCTGCTGCCCCAGCAGGTGCTCGACATCCCCGCCCACGGCTGGATCAACCTGCACTTCTCGCTGCTGCCCGCCTGGCGCGGGGCGGCTCCCGTGCAGGCGGCCATCGACGCCGGTGATGACATGACCGGCGCGTCGACGTTCCTGATCGAAGCAGGCCTCGATACGGGCCCGGTGTACGGGGTGATGACCGAGAAGATCGGGCCCACCGACACCGCGGGCGAACTGCTGGCCCGGCTCGCCGAAGCGGGTGCCGTGCTGCTCGAGAAAACCCTGGACGGCGTGGAAGACGGTTCACTGCAAGCGATTCCGCAATCCCATGACGGCGTGACCTACGCACCGAAGGTGACCGTGGAAGCCGGGCGGATCGGGTTCGACGAACCCGCGCTCGCCATCCACCGCCACATTCGCGCCGTCACCCCGGCGCCCGGCGCGTGGACCGAGGTGAACGGGCTGCGCCTCAAACTCGGCCCGGTGGAAATGGTGGAGGAAACCTTGCCCGAACGCGAGATCGAGG
>NZ_JBHWZY010000653.1:0-3982 GCF_042727815.1 Nocardia sp. NPDC060220 | reverse complement strand
CATGAATTCCTCGCTTCGACCGGTTGGCGTCCGGATTCGCCCATCATCCGCAGTAGCGACATTCCAGGAAATCCTTACGATCAGAGCGATTCTGTACAGCTGCGCTTCGCCGATCACGCCACCACGGCGTCGACGGCGACGGGCGTGCCCGCACCGACCGGTACCGCGTCGAGCAGCCGTCGGGTGTAGTCCTGGGTGGGGTTCTCGAAAACATCGGTGACAGCACCGGATTCGACCACCGAACCCGCGCGCATCACCGTCACCTCGTCCGCGACCAGCCGCACCACACCCAGGTCGTGGGTGATGAACAGGTACGTCAGACCCTGCTGGTGCTGGAGATCGACCAGCAAACGCAGGATCTGCGCCTGCACCGAGACATCGAGAGCCGAGACCGCCTCGTCGAGGACGAGAACTCGCGGCCCGGCGGCGAGCGCGCGGGCCACAGCGACGCGTTGACGCTGACCACCCGAGAGTTCGGCAGCCTTGCGCGCCAAGTGTTCTCGCGACAGAGCGACCTCGTCGAGCAGTTCGCGCACCCGATCGCTGCGTCGTGGCCCACGCGGGAGCAGGCCGAGTGCGACGAGCGGTTCGGCGATGATCTGCTCCACGGTGAACTTCGGGTCGAGCGACGAATACGGGTTCTGATAGACGAACTGGATCTCGCGACGGATCGGACGAAGTTTCCCGCGTGAGAGCCCGTCGATGCGGGCGCCGTCGAACCACACCTGCCCCGAGTCCGGTGAAGTGAAGCCCGCGGCAATTCGGGCGACGGTCGACTTGCCCGCCCCTGATTCCCCCACCAGCGCGTGCGTTGTTCCCGCGCGGACGGCCAGGCAGACGTTGTCGACCGCGCGCACACCACCGTGCGCGAAGGTCTTGGTCAGTTCCCGGACCTCGAGCAGTGGCCTGGTCGCTTTCGGCACAGACGTCGCCCGGCGCGGCGACGAGCTGATGGCCGTCGCTGCCGACCGCGCACGCACGGCCGACGATCCGGTCCCTGTCGACGAAACCGATTCTCCGGGAACCGACGCCGGGCCGCAGACGGACGGGCCACCTGGTTCGAGACGGGGCTCGGTGCTCGTCAGGCGGGTGCTCTGCTGGGTGGGCGCCGCCGCGACCAGTCGGCGCGTGTAGTCGTGTCGGGGATCGGCCAGGATGCGGCCGGCCGGGCCCTCTTCGACGATGCGGCCGTGCTGCATCACGATCAGGCGGTCGGATCGTTCGGCGGCCACGCCCAGGTCGTGGGTGACGAGCAGGACACCGAGGCCGAGGGTGTCGCGCAGGTGGGCGAGGTGATCGAGGATCACCTTCTGCACGGTGACGTCCAGGGCCGAGGTCGGCTCGTCGGCCACCAGCAGCGCGGGGTCGTTGGCCAGCGCGATAGCGATGAGCACCCGCTGTTTCATGCCGCCGGACAGTTCGTGCGGGTACTGCCGGTACACCCGTTCCGGCTCGCGCAATCCCGCCGTGGCCAGTTTCGCCACCGCGAGGTCGCGCCCCGGCCCGGATTCGACGCGCCGGTGCAGTCGCAAGGCCTCGAGCACCTGGGTGCCGACCCGTTTGACCGGGTTCAGCGAGGTGCCGGGGTCCTGGGGCACGAAACCGACGAACGGGCCGCGCAATCGGGCGAGTTTACGGTCGTTCCAGGACGCGGTGTCGTGCCCGTTCAACGCCAGTGCCGTGGCCTCGACCCGCGCCGATGGGGGCAACAGATGCAGCGCGGCATGGACGGTGGTGCTCTTGCCGGACCCGGATTCGCCCACGATCGAGACGAATTCGCCCCGGCCCACCGTCAGCGACACACCGTCGACCGCGGCCTGCCCGTCCGCGCCGCGGGCGCGGTAGCGCACGGACAGGTCCTCGATCTGCAGCAGGGTTTCCTTCTCGCTCATCGCTTCTCTCCCAACGCTCGCCCGATTCGATTGGTGGACAGCACGACCACGGCGATCACGATGCCGGGCAGCAGCGAGATCCACGGGTAGGTGGCCAGAAAGTCCCTGCCCTCGGAGACCGCGAGGCCCCATTCCGGGTCCGGCGGCGGTGCGCCGTAGCCGAGGAAGCCCAGCGCCGCCACGGCCAGCACCGCCGTGCCGCATTCGAGCGCGGCCAGTGACAGCACCGCCGAGACCGAGTTCGGCAGCACGTGCCGCACCACGACCCGTCCGAAACCGGCCCCGGAGCCGTAGGCGGCCTCGACGTAGTCGGTGCCCGCGACCTTGAGCACCTCCGAGCGCATCACCCGCGCGAAGGCCGCCACCGCCGAGATGCCGACGGCGACAGCGATATTCACGGTGCCGTAGCCCAGCGCGGTGACCACGGTCATGGCCAGCAGCAGGCTCGGGATGGCCAGCAGGACGTCGACGAAGCGCATGATCACCGCGTCGACCCGGCCCCCGAGAAACCCGCTGAGCAGCCCGATCGCCGACCCGATCACGAACCCCAGGGCCACCGCGAGCAGGGTCGCGGTGAGCGTGGTCGAGGTACCGTAGATGGTGCGGGCGAGCAGATCGCGGCCGAGGCGGTCGGTGCCGAACAGGTGCTCGAGACTCGGCGCGCTGAAGCTTGCGTCCGAATCACCTTCCAAGGGTGAGTACTTCGTGAACAGGGACGGGACGAGCGCCCAGGCGAGCACGGTGGCGATCACCAGCCACGCCAGGGTCAGCCCCGGCGCGGCGGTGATCGCCGCGGTCGCGGTACGCACGCGATCGGGAACCGTCGGTGCGGTACGGATGTCGTTGTCGAGGACGGTCATGCGGAGGTCCTTGCTCGCACACGGGACCGCAGCCGCGGATCCGCCAGTGGATAGACGAGATCGACGAGGAAGTTCACCGTCACGAAAACCAGCGCGGCGAACACCACCACCGCCTGCACCAGCGGCACGTCCTGGGTGCGCACCGCCGTTTCGGTCAAGCGGCCCAATCCCGCACGGGAGAACACGGTTTCGACGATCACCGCGCCGGCGAGCAGGTTGCCGAAGGTGACACCGGCGATCGTGAGCGCGGGCAGGGCGGCGTTCTTCAATACCTCCCGTACCAACACCCACAGCCGCGTCGCGCCCTTGGCCACCGACACCGTGACGTACCCGGCGTGCAGTTCGGCGTCGAAGTTCTTGATCAGCAGCTGCGCGATCGGCGCGGATACCGGAATCGCCAGCGTCACCGCGGGTAACACCAGCGCGCCGAAGCCTTCGTTGCCGATCGGCGGGAACCAGCCCAGCTGGAACGAGAACACTTGCAGCAGTGCGAGTCCCACCAGGAACACCGGCACCGACACCCCCGCCGCGGGCAGGGTCGCGACCAGGTCGGCGACCCATTTGGTGCGGGTGTAGCCCGCGGTGGCGGCGACGGCGAAGGCCAGCGCGACGGCGAGGACCAGCGCGGCGCCCGCCAGCAGGGCAGTGTGCGGCAGCACCGACATGATCAGCGGCCACACCTGCTCACCGGTGCGGGTCGACACCCCGAAATCACCGGTCAGCGCGGCGAACAGCCGGTGCGTGTACTGCCCGACCAGCTGCTGGTCCAGGCCGAAGTACTCCCGTGAGTTCTGTTTGTCCTCCTCGGAGATCAAGTCGCCCTGCGACGGGTCGAACAGGAAGTCGACCGCGTCGTAGGGCAGCACGAACAGCAAAACGAAGGTGAGGGTGTAGGCGCCCCACACCACGAACACCGCCTGCCCCAGCTTGGCGAGCACATAGCGCGACATCGGTTACCTCGGCTCGATCCAGGTGTCGTAGAAGACGTTGCGCGACTGCGCTTCATAGCCCACGTTGTGCACCCGCGGGGATGCCGCGGTCACCTGCGCCGGGTTGTACACCGGCACGGTGAGCACCTGGTCCACGAGCAGGAACCGCTGCGCCGCCTCGGCGGCCTCGGCGCGCTTGCCCGGGTCGAGGGTCTTGCTCACCGCGCTGAGCTTGTCGATCGCCTGCTGGTAGAGCGGGTTCTCCGGCGCCAGCTTCGAGGAGTTGGTGTACTGCGGCGAG
>NZ_JBHWZY010000652.1:0-3999 GCF_042727815.1 Nocardia sp. NPDC060220 | reverse complement strand
CGACGAAGGAGTGCCCGGAGGGAGGAAGAGGTGGGGAACAGGGCCGAGAAGTGCGGCGCCAGCCGCTTGTGTTACTGGTGGTAGGTGGAGAGGAATTCGCCGATCCTGCCGATGATCTGGTCGAGCTCATCGGCTTGCGGCAGGGTGACGATGCGGAAGTGGTCGGGGGAGGGCCAGTTGAAGCCGGTGCCCTGCACGACGTGAATCTTGGTGGCCAGCAACAGGTCCAGCACGAACTTCTCGTCGTTGTCGATCCGGTAGGTCGCGCGGTCGAGCTTGGGGAAGGCGTAGAGCGCGCCCTTCGGCTTCACACAGGACACGCCCGGAATCGCGTTGAGGGCGGTCCACGCCCGATCACGCTGTTCGAGTAGTCGACCACCGGGCAGGGTGAGTTCGTGGATGCTCTGGTGCCCGCCCAGCGCCGCCTGCACAGCCTGCTGTGCGGGAACATTCGCGCACAGCCGCAGTCCCGACAGCATCGTCAGGCCCTCGAGGTAGCTCTCGGCATGGCGGGTCGGGCCGGAGACAGTGAGCCAGCCGGACCGGAAACCGGCGAGCCGGTACGCCTTGGACAAGCCGTTGAACGTCAGACACAGCAGGTCGGGCGCGAGCGAGGCGGTGACAGTGTGGGCGACGTCGTCGTAGAGGATCTTGTCGTAGATCTCGTCGGAGCAGACGATCAGATTGTGCTGGCGGGCGAGTTCGAGCATCTGCTCGAGCACCTCGGTCGGATACACCGCGCCCGTCGGATTGTTCGGGTTGATGATCACGATGGCGCGCGTGCGGTCGGTGATCTTGGCGGCGATGTCGGCGATGTCGGGATACCAGTCGGCGCTCTCGTCGCACAGGTAGTGCACCGCCTTGCCGCCGTTGAGATGCACGGCGGCGGTCCACAGCGGGAAATCGGGTGCGGGGACGAGGACTTCGTCGCCGTTCTCGATGAGCGCGGTCATCGCCATCATGATGAGTTCGGACGCGCCGTTGCCGAGGAAGACGTTCTCGATATCGAGGTCGTCGACGCCGCGGCCCTCGTAGTACTGCACCACCGCGCGCCGGGCGGGCAGCAACCCCTTGGAGGTCGCGTAGCCCGCCGACGACGGCAGGTTGGCGATGATGTCGCGCAGCAGCTCCGATGGTGCGTCGAAGCCGAACTGCATCGGGTTACCGGTATTGAGTTTGATCACCCGGTGTCCCTCGACCTCGAGTCGAGCGGCGTGCTCGGCTATCGGGCCGCGGATCTCATAGGAAACATTCGCGAGCTTGCTCGACTGTTTGAACTGCATGTCGGCTCCCCACCGTGATACGGACGGAGCTCGCCACAGTACTCGCCGGGTTCCGGCGCACGCACCGCGGCAGTTCAGAAGCCGCGCAGGCGGTCCGGGGCGACACGGATCGGCACCGAGTAGGCCTCGAAGAATTCCGATTGGGTCATCTTGATGTCGACGAAGCCCCTGGTGTATTTCCTTGCGTAGTGGGCGATCTCGTCCTCGGTGGGCGCTTCGTTCACGCGTGCCGTGCCGGTGAAGACGGCGACCTCGCCACCGCTCTCGGTGGCGTTGAAGTTGAGCGCGACCCGCGGATTGTGCGCGAGGTGCCGCAGCTTCTTGGCCTCGGGCATGGTGAAGATGAGGAACTCGTCGTTCTCCCAGTGAAACCACACCGGGTTCGGCTGCGGGGTGGTGTCCGCGCCGATGGTGGTCAACCAGATCACGTGTTCCTCGGCCAGTCGCTTGCCGACCTCTTCGCCGAAGGGGGTAGCGGCATCGAGAATGGACACGGTGCTCTCCTCGCAGGCAGGGGACAACTTCCACCCCCACCCTCGCCGAAATCCCGTCGGCCCGCCACCCGCCTCGCGGGCTGTCGCGGAACCGGTTCGCTTACTTCCAGTAGGCCTGCGCCTTGATCGAGGTCTTGGGCAGGGCGTGCTGGGTCTTGAGGGACTTCACGATCGAGCGGGTGGTGTGGCCGTCGCAGGTGACCCAGCCGTAAGTGCCGGGGACGCAGGTGATTTCCTGGGCGGCCTCGCGCAGCAGGCGGCCGTCGTCGACGCGCTGGAGCCAGGTGAGGGTGTGGTGGGGCTTGTTGTTGACCGGGATGGTCTTGTCGGACTCGTACTGCCATTCCAGCCAGACTCGCGCGGGGGTGTCGCCGATGGCGTCGAGCAGCGAGTTGATGGCGGGCAGCGAGGCGGTGTCGCCGAAGATGACGTACTCGCTCGGGGTCTGCTCCGGGAGCTGGAAGTCCGAGCCGAGCACGGTGGCGTCGAGCAGGTCGCCCGGCTTCGCGCGGCGGGCCCAGTCGGCCGCCGGACCGTTGTGCAGAGCGAAATCTATGCTCATCGTGTCTTCGTCGGGATTCTGGTCGACCAGCGTGTAGCCGCGGTGGTGCAGCTTGTCGCTGGTCGCGTCGGGGATCCACAGGCGGATCCACTGGGTGGGGTGCACCGGGTGGTCGGCGAGCAGGCCGCCCGCGGTGAAGCCGATGCGGATGAACTTGTCGGTGATCTCCTCGTTGGAGGTCACTGTCAGCCGGTAGTCGGCGCCGCCCCAGGCCTTGGTTATCAGACCGTTCAATCCCTTACCCATGTTCGTTAGGTTAGCCTAACGACACTTGTTTGTCTGCTCCGGTGGTTAAATAAGGTAAGCCTATGCAAATATGGGCTGGTGCGTGAGAGAGTGGAGAACGAACCGGTGGATACCCTCCTGGTAGTCGGTGCTGGGCCGAAAGCCCTTGCGGTGGCGACTAAATCACACGTTCTGCGCTCCCTCGGGATGCCCGCTCCGCGCGTGGTCGTGGTCGAGGCGCATGCCGTCGGCGGCAACTGGCTGCCCACCGGCGGCTGGACCGACGGGCAGCACCGGCTGGGCACCAGCCCCGAGAAGGACGTCGGCTTCCCGTACCACTCCACCTGGGCGCGCGGCCGCAATCGCGATATCGATCACGCGATGGCCGCCTTCAGCTGGACCACGTTCCTGATCGAACACGGCACCTATGCCGAGTGGATCGACCGCGGCAGGCCGAGTCCGCAACACCATGTGTGGGCCAAGTACCTGCAGTGGGTCGCGAAGTCCATCGACCTAGAGCTGGTGCTCGGTCGGGTGGACAAGATCGGTCACGGCGACGGTGAGCAGTGGCAGGTCGACGTGGTCGACGCCGACGGCGCGCAGAGCCGGCTCACCGCCGACGGCCTGATGATCACCGGCCCCGGCCGCAGCAGCCGCGCTCTCCTCGACCATCCCCGTGTGCTCAGCATCGCCGAATTCTGGGACCGGGCAGGCAAACGCACGCTGCCCGCCGCCTCCCGCGCCGCGGTGATCGGTGGCGGCGGGACCGGCGGTTCGGCGCTGGACGAGCTGGTTCGCCACGAGATGCTCACCATCTCGGTGATCTCGCCGCTGGCCACCCTCTACACCCGTGGCGAGAGCTTCTTCGAGAACTCGCTGTTCAGCGACCCCGTGAAGTGGGCGGCGCTGAGCATCCAGGAACGGCGCGACGTGATCCGGCGCACCGACCGCGGGGTGTTCTCGGTGCGTGTGCAGGAAAGTCTGTTGGGCGACAACCGCGTTCATCACCTGCAGGGGCGGGTCACCAAGATCGCGCCGCAGGGCGAATCACTGGCCTTGACGCTGAGCAACGAGTTGCGCGCCGACCAGGTCCACAACTTCGACCTGGTGGTGGATGCCACCGGTGGTCAGCCGCTGTGGTTCCTCGAGATGTTCGATCAGCGGACCGCGGATCGGCTCGAGCTCGCCGTCGGCGGTGCGTTGACGCAGTCGCGGATCGAGTCGTCGATCGGCTACGACCTGGCGGTCACCGGGCTCGGCGGCAAGCTCTATCTGCCCAATATGGCCGCGATGGCGCAGGGGCCGGGGTTCCCGAACCTCAGTTGCCTCGGCGAACTTTCGGACCGGGTGCTGCAAACGGTGCCTGCTCGGGCGCGGGCTGCCGCCATCGCGCGCTGAGTGCACACAAAAGAGCCCCCTCTCGTCGAGAGGGGGC
>NZ_JBHWZY010000651.1:0-4003 GCF_042727815.1 Nocardia sp. NPDC060220 | reverse complement strand
GGCGGTGGATGTCGACGTGACCTTGCTGGGCGCTACTGCGAGCGGCCGCCGATCACACCGTGGAAGTCGGCCGCCGGACAATCTTCACGGCTACCGGTCGAACCCCCGAGGAGTGCGCGACTGTCCAACACGGCGGCCTGTAGTGCCTCACCCGAAACGTCGCGGTTCAGATCCCGGCATCGGGGCGCGGGATATCGCCACGCCAAGCTCCGGTTGCGCGGCCCTCGGTCTCGATGAACTGCTTGAAGCGTTTCATGTCGCCGTTCACTCGGTGTTCGAGCACGCCCAGCTTGTCGGCGGCGGTTTCGACGAAACCCTCCGGGTCGACATCCATTTGCGCGGTGATCCGGGTATGGGTGTCGTCGAGACGGTGAAATGTCACTACCCCGGCGTGGTTGGGCCCGTCGTCGGACCTCCACGCGACTCGTTCGTCCGGATGCTGTTCGGTGATGGTGGCGTCGAATTCCCGTGTCGACGGTCCGACATGGATGCGCCAGTGAGTGTGCCGGTCGTCGACTTGACTGACCTGCTCGACTCCTTCCATGAACTGCGGAAAGGTCTCGAACTGCGTCCACTGGTTGTAGGCGGTACGGATCGGGACGTCTACATCGACAGTTGCGGCTACTGTGCTCACGAGTACTCCATTCCCCAGCCTGCCTGCGTCGCCGCCACAGACTGGATTCGTTCGCAGCTGCGCGCCTTCGAGGCGCTGCAACTCGTACAGTGGCGGCCTACCCGAGGCCCGAAAGCGCAAACAGGAGTGCGGCACTCGGACTTCGGGTGGCAATTGACCGATTCCGGTGTTTTCGTGATCATGACGGTGTGCGTTCTCGCTCTCTCTTGTTCCGCCTGCTCTCGAGGTCTACCTGATGCCAACCCACGCCGATCAACAGCGCAAACGCCCTCAGCAGGATCGCGCGAAGGAGACCAAAGCGCGGATTCTCGAGGTGGCCGCTCAGCTGTTCGGTGATCGAGGTATCGGCAACACCTCGACGAACCGGATCGCCGCCGAGGCCGGCATGAGCATCGGCACTCTGTACCGGTATTTCACCGACCGGGAAGAGATCGTCAAGGAACTCACCGACAGCCTGTTCGTGCAGGCCGAGGAACAATACGCTCGACTGCTCACCAAGTCGGTCGCCGACAAACCTCGGCGCGACACGGTTGCCGAGATCATCCGTGTCGGCGTCGAAATCCTCGTAGCCAACGGGCCCCTCGTGCGCGCCTTGGTGGCCGACCTTCAGTTCTACGGCAGCGGGATCCCCGAATTCGAACCGCGGTTGCGAATGCTCATCAAGCTCTACCTGATACAGTCGCTCGGTCCGACCCACGGACTCGACGTCGACACCATGGCCTATATCGTGCTCAACGCGGGCTTCTCCACCGCGCTGCGCTCGGTCAAGATGGACGAAGAGGGCATGGACCGCGACGCGGTGATCGATCAGACCGCCGACATGATCGGGCTCTGGATAACCTCAGTGGCACAGGCTGATTCGCCCGCATAGCTCCCGAAGACGCTGATGCGTCGCGCATTCGAGAACCGGCCCTTCTCGCGTCGTACTCGACCGGACCATGGGTTTGCCCTCGTCTGGGCCCCTGTAAGAGTCGTGTGTCCTTGCTGATGGGAGGAAATGTTGTTGCTGGGCTGGTGAATCAGGCGGTGCCCAGAACACTTTCGGGGGCCGGGGCGAAGGTCGACTCGAAATGTCGAATGAGGTCGTCCGGGGCGGCAGGGGAGGCTGCACAGCCGAGGTAGCCGTCGGGGCGGACGACGTAGGCCGCGGCGGCGGTGCAGTGATACTGCCGGGCGAAGTCGCCGTCGCTGTCACGGATGACCGGGAGGATCGTCGGGTCGACGGCGGCGCGGGGGCTCGCGACAAGATAGGTGTCGAGGTGGCCGTCGGTCAGTTTCCGAAGCAGGTCGACGTGGCGTTCGATTTCGGTGAGAGTGGCTGTGTCGCAGGTGTCGCCGACGTACCAGAGCAGTGTGTGGTCGGGGCCGGTGAGCAGGGTGAAGAGCCGGAACGGCGACGTCACGCCGTCCCGGGTCAGCCCGATTGCGTCCGGAGCGCGGCTGCCCGCGAGGGGAAACAGTGCGCCGCTGGGGGATTCGGTGACGATAGGGCTGTCGCGATAGTCGATCAGGAGTTGTGCCTCGCGGAGCAGCACGCGTTCGGGGTCCGATTCGCCGGCACCGATCCCGTCGCGGGCGTCGCGGACGGTGCGACCGACCACCTCCTCGCCGATCGGTCTGCGTTCGGCGTCGTAGCTGGCCAGCAGCGTCGGCGCGGCTAGCTCTGCGACGGCAAGCGCGAGCTTCCAGGCGAGGTTATGGGCGTCTTGGATGCCGGTGTTCATGCCCTGGGCACCCGTGGGCGGGTGGATGTGGGCGGCATCTCCCGCGACGAAAACTCTTCCCCGGCTGTAGGAGTCGACGATGCGATGGCTGATCCGGAACACCGAGGACCAGCGCAAGTGCGAGGCAGTCGTCGGTGAGGGCGCGAGCCGGTCGAGCACCGCCTGAATATCGGCCAGCGCAGGTCCGGGCCCGGTGCCGAGTCCGTGTTCGACCCTGTCGCCGCCGACGGAGTTGTCGGAGGCCAGTTCCGGGGGAACCCGCATCGACACCCGGTATCGGTGGTGGCCGGGCAGCGGCACACACACCAGCACGTCGTCGGTGACACCGTTGGTCTGGTGCATCGACCGCACGGTGTAGCCGTGCGGTTGTGACCAATCCAGCTCGACATCGCCGAGCATGTACTGCTCGGCGAAGGCCGCGCCCTCGAACGTCAGGCCCAGCGTCTTGCGGACGGTGCTGTGCGCACCGTCGCAGCCGACCAGATACCGTGCCCGCACCGTGCGCTCGCCCTCGGGTCCGGCGAGCACGGCGGCGACGCCGTCCTCGTCCTGGGTGAACCCGACGAGCCGGACTCCGCGCTCAACTCGCGTGCCCAGCGATTCCAGGCGCTGTCGCAGGATCCGTTCGGTCTCGTACTGGGGGAGTCCGAGGAACCCGAACGGAATCTCGGAGGGCAGCGCCAGATCCATGCGGTCGGCCTCGGCGCCGTTGATGTACACGACCTGGCCGCGCAACAGGATCGCGGCGTCGAGGACCTCGCGCAGGATGCCCATCGCCTCGAACAGTTCCAGCGTGCGGGGCTGGACGCCGACCGCTTTCGCGTACTGCGGCGGATCGGATTGCGCGTCGATGATCCGGCACCGGACGCCACGCCGGACCACCTCGACGGCGGCGGCCGAGCCCACCGGACCTGCGCCGACGATCAGAACATCGGTATCGAACATGCGACATCACCTCACGCTGGAAGCCCCCGCCTCATGTTGTTCGCTGATCGTACGCCTGGCACCGGCCCGCGGAATCCCACGAATCGACGGATCGCCGGGAATCGAGCCATCGCGGCCGACAGAACCGTCCGCCGCGGCCACAAGCTTCGCGACTCACGCGGTACCTCGAACTGTGATCCGCAGGTTGCCGGTGCTCGGGCGCGGCGATGCGTAACGAGAGGGGAGCCGGATGCGACCGCAATGGTGGGAGCAGGGCTATCGAGGACAGGACGGCGGCGCGTGACAGTCGGTCGGATGAGGCGTACAGCCGTGGTGGCAGGGGCCGTGGGCGCTCTGGGGCTCCTCGGCTACGGCGGGCTTGCGGCTGCTCAGCCGACCGTCGTCTCCACGGACAGAATCAGCGTCGCCGAGGGACTGGGCTCCACCGAGGTTGCCGGCGGTGATGGGTTCGCCGACGGCGACGCTGTTCGGTTGGTCGCGGGTCCGGGAGACCACGGCAATGGCGGCAACAACGGGAATTCGGATCCGGGCGGCGGTAACGGTAACCAGGGAAATGGTGGCGGTAACCAGGGCAACAACGGGAATCAGAACCCCGGCAGCGGTAACGGCAATCAGGGAAATGGTGGCGGCAACCAGGGCAACAACGGGAATCAGAACCCCGGCAGCGGTAACGGCAACCAAGGAAACGGTGGCGGAAACC
>NZ_JBHWZY010000650.1:0-4004 GCF_042727815.1 Nocardia sp. NPDC060220 | reverse complement strand
GACACCATCCTGGTGCTGACCAGCAACCTCGGCAGCCAGTACCTGGTCGGCTCCGCGCCCGAGGAGGAGAAGCGGCGGCAGGTCATGGAGGTGGCAGTTCCTCAACGGCCGCATGATCGGCCCGATCGGTATGTCGGAGGAGAAGGACGAGGCGCAGATGGCGCGCGAGCAGGCGCTCGTCGACGCCGGTCACCACCACGGTGGCGCCGAGGAGATCGACGGCATCATCCCGCAGATGAAGGCCGAGCCCGGCATGCCCGCCCGCCAGGCCGTGTTCCGCCGTCAGGCGCGCGTGCGCGAGATCATCCACACCCTGCCGCACGCGGCACAGGTGGCGATCCGCGAGTCGCTGGATTCCTCCGATGACACTCAGGTGATGGCTGCCTACGGCGGCAACGATCAGCCCACCGAAACGTTCAAGACCGTTCCGCACGGCCAGATCAACGGCTGAGCGACTTTTACGCCTCGGATGAGCCCCGGCCTACGGCCGGGGCTCTTCTGCGTGACAGGGCGGAAAACAACTGCTGACCGGCCGTCGCCGGGGTGGCGCGCACGGCGTGTCGCGAGTAAAATGACCGCGGCGCGGGGTGGGGGATCCCCAGCGCGCCAGGCGATCTCGCATCGCGAACAGACCTTCGCGCGCCACTTGACGAGGGGCTCGCAAACCGTCACCCTATTCACAGCAGCGTGAGCTGTTGAGGGGCATCAACGCCAGCGAGAATTCGGCCCAGCACCAGCTGACAGGGGTCGGCGCCAGTTGAATAGAGGGCTCAGCGCCAAGTGAGCGGTCGTCTCGGGGGAGTCGGCGGCAGGGCGCGCAGCGGTGAAGAACCCGACGCGGCCAGCGTCCAGGGCTTCGGCGCGTTATCCCGTGCGTCCGGTCACACGGATGGTATGTTGACACTCCCTTGTCTAGGGGTGTAAGTTTGGACGTTGCGCTGGCTGCCTCCTGTCCACACCTTGATTCGCACTCGAAAGTTCCACCCTTCCGGTGTTACTTCCGCTGCTGCTTGTTCTGGTTTCGTTCGGGCTGTAACCAGCGGAATTCGTAGCAGACAAGCGACGGTCGCGGACCACCACGCGACGCGCGTGAGGTGCTGGAAGGACGCATCTTGGCAGTCTCCACCCAGACCAAGGCTGGTATCCCCGGAGCCCCTTTGAGGGTTTCGTTCGCGAAGATCCGAGAGCCCTTGGAGGTGCCCGGACTTCTCGACCTACAAACGGACTCGTTCGCCTGGTTGGTCGGTACTCCCGACTGGCGTGAGAAGGCGGCCGCTCGCGGCGACGTCGGTCTCGCAGGCGGCCTCGAAGAGGTGCTCGAAGAGCTCTCGCCGATCGAGGACTTCTCCGGATCCATGTCCCTGTCGTTCTCTGATCCGCGCTTCGAAGAGGTCAAGGCCTCCATCGACGAGTGCAAAGAGAAGGACATGACCTACGCGGCGCCGTTGTTCGTCACCGCGGAGTTCATCAACAACAACACCGGCGAGATCAAGAGCCAGACGGTGTTCATGGGCGATTTCCCCATGATGACCGACAAGGGCACCTTCATCATCAACGGCACCGAGCGTGTCGTCGTCTCCCAGCTGGTCCGTTCCCCGGGCGTCTACTTCGATCACAACATCGACAAGACCACCGAGAAGGACCTGCACAGCGTGCGCGTGATCCCGTCGCGCGGCGCGTGGCTGGAGTTCGACGTCGACAAGCGCGACACCGTCGGTGTCCGTATCGACCGCAAGCGTCGTCAGCCGGTCACCGTGCTGCTCAAGGCGCTGGGTTGGACGACCGAGGAGATCGTCGAGCGTTTCGGCTTCTCCGAGATCATGATGTCCACCCTGGAGAAGGACAGCACGCCCGGCCAGGACGAGGCGCTGCTCGACATCTACCGCAAGCTGCGTCCGGGCGAGCCGCCGACCAAGGAGTCCGCGCAGACTCTGCTGGAGAACCTGTTCTTCAAGGAGAAGCGCTACGACCTGGCCCGCGTCGGTCGCTACAAGATCAACAAGAAGCTCGGCATCCACGTGCACGAGCCGGTGACCTCCTCGGTTCTCACCAAGGAAGACATCGTCGACACCATCGAGTACCTGGTGCGTCTGCACGCCGGTGACCGCACGATGACCGCCCCCGGCGGTGAAGAGGTCCCCGTCGAGATCGACGACATCGACCACTTCGGTAACCGTCGTCTGCGCACCGTCGGTGAGCTCATCCAGAACCAGATCCGCGTGGGCCTGTCCCGCATGGAGCGTGTCGTTCGTGAGCGGATGACGACTCAGGACGTCGAGGCGATCACGCCGCAGACCCTGATCAACATCCGTCCGGTCGTCGCGGCGATCAAGGAGTTCTTCGGAACTTCGCAGCTGTCGCAGTTCATGGACCAGAACAACCCGCTGTCGGGTCTGACCCACAAGCGCCGCCTGTCGGCGCTGGGCCCGGGTGGTCTGTCCCGTGAGCGCGCCGGTCTGGAAGTTCGTGACGTCCACCCGTCGCACTACGGCCGCATGTGCCCGATCGAGACCCCGGAAGGCCCGAACATCGGCCTGATCGGTTCGCTGTCGGTGTACGCGCGGGTCAACCCGTTCGGCTTCATCGAGACGCCGTACCAGAAGGTTGTCGACGGCAAGGTCACCGACGAGGTCAAGTACCTGACCGCCGACGAGGAAGACCGCTACGTTCGCGCGCAGGCCAACTCCCCGGTCGACGCCGAAGGTCGCTTCCTCGAGGAGAAGGTCCTCGTCCGCCGTGCGGGCGAAGAGGTCGAGTTCGTGACGCGGGCTCAGGTCGACTTCATGGACATCTCGCCGCGCCAGATGGTGTCGGTCGCGACGGCCATGATCCCGTTCCTCGAGCACGACGATGCCAACCGTGCCCTGATGGGCGCGAACATGCAGCGTCAGGCCGTGCCGCTGATCCGTTCCGAGTCCCCGATCGTGGGCACCGGCATGGAACTGCGCGCAGCCGTCGACGCGGGCGACGTTGTTGTCAACGAGAAGCCCGGCGTTGTCGAAGAGGTCTCGGCCGATTACGTCACCGTGATGGCCGACGACGGCAGCCGCAAGTCCTACCGGATGCGCAAGTTCAACCGGTCGAACCAGGGCACCTGCTCGAACCAGCGTCCGATCGTGGACGAGGGCGATCGGGTGGAGAAGGGGCAGGTCCTCGCGGACGGCCCCTGCACCGAGAACGGTGAGATGGCGCTGGGCAAGAACTTGCTCGTCGCGATCATGCCGTGGGAAGGCCACAACTACGAGGACGCGATCATCCTGTCGCAGCGCCTCGTGGAAGAGGACGTTCTCACCTCGATCCACATCGAAGAGCACGAGATCGATGCCCGCGACACCAAGCTCGGTGCCGAGGAGATCACCCGGGACATCCCGAACGTCTCCGACGAGGTCCTCGCCGACCTCGACGAGCGCGGCATCATCCGCATCGGTGCCGAGGTCCGCGACGGCGACATCCTGGTCGGCAAGGTCACGCCCAAGGGCGAGACCGAGCTCACCCCGGAAGAGCGTCTGCTGCGTGCCATCTTCGGTGAGAAGGCTCGCGAAGTGCGCGACACCTCGCTCAAGGTGCCCCACGGTGAGTCCGGCAAGGTCATCGGCATTCGCGTGTTCTCGCGCGAAGACGACGACGATCTGCCTCCCGGTGTGAACGAGCTGGTCCGCGTCTACGTGGCCCAGAAGCGCAAGATCCAGGACGGCGACAAGCTCGCCGGTCGCCACGGCAACAAGGGTGTCATCGGCAAGATCCTCCCCATCGAGGACATGCCGTTCATGCCCGACGGCACGCCGGTCGACATCATCCTGAACACCCACGGTGTGCCCCGTCGTATGAACATCGGCCAGATCCTGGAAACCCATCTCGGGTGGATCGGTAAGGCCGGCTGGAATATCGACGTGGCCGCGGACGGCACCCGTCCCGACTGGGCGGCGACGCTGCCCGAGGAGATGCTGGCCGCGCCGGCCGACTCGAACATCGCCACGCCCGTCTTCGACGGCGCCAAGGATGAC
>NZ_JBHWZY010000649.1:0-4004 GCF_042727815.1 Nocardia sp. NPDC060220 | reverse complement strand
ATTTTACCCCCGCCCTCATCTCGCCCCCCCGCTTGTGGCCCGCCGCTAGCGCCCGATAGTTCTTACACCCCCGCCCGGCCCGTACACCTCATGGTGAACGCGCCGTTCGTGTGTCACGCGCCGGGCGTGCGGCGAAAGACGTCGGGGGACTGGCCGTTCCAGCGGCTGAACGCGCGGCGCAGGGTGCGGGCATCGGTGTAGCCGAGCCGGGCGGCGATCGACTGCACGGGGAGGTCGGAGTCGCGCAGGGGCCGTTCGGCGCGGTCGCGGCGGGCGGCGTCGACCTCGTCGCGCCAGGTGGTGCCCGCTTCGGCGAGGCGCCGCTGGAAGGTGCGGGGAAGCAGGCGCCTCGGGCGGCGGCCGCGCTGGCTGAGCGCGACATGGACGGGCGTGAGCGCCGTTCGAGTGGCCTCGCGCATCCGCCGCAGCACAGTCGAGAGTATTCGTCTGGACCGACTTCCCGAGAAGGGAATGGGGCCGGACATTCGCCTGTTGTAACCATTCAAATGCCAATAGGCAGTTAGGAACTGATGGGCATGCGACGTGAGCATCTTGCCTGGGCGGGGCTGACGGCGATGACCGTCTCGTTCGGGCTCAACTTCACGATGGGTGTGTTCTTCGCGCCGACGGCCGCGTCGTACGGGGTGTCGGCGACGGCGCTGGCCGTGGCCGCCGCGCTGGGCACCACGGTCACCGGCCTGGCGCAGCAGGGTATCGGCAGGCTGTTCGATCTCCTCGGGCCCAAGCTCGTGCTGATCGGCGGGCTCACGCTGATCTCTAGCAGCTATCTGGTGCTGGCCTTAGTGACCGAGACCTGGCAGTTCGTCGCGGCCTATATGGTGCTCGGCGGATTGGGGTTCGCGTCGTCGTCGACCCTCACCGTGACCACCCTGCTCGGGCGGGCGCACGGTCCGCAGGTAGGACCGGCCATGGCACGCGCCGCGATCGGCATCAACCTCGGCCAGCTGATCACGCCGTGGGCGGCGACCGCGCTGTTCGATCCGATCGGTGTGCGCGGCACCTTCGCGTTGCTCGGCGCGATCGGACTGGCCTCGACCGCCGTGCTGTGGCTGCTGCTGCCCGCCGATCAGCGGGCGACGACCAGCGCAGGCGCCCGCGAATCGCTGGCGGACCGATGGAAAGTGCTGGTGTCCTTCGGTTTCCACGCGGCGACCCTGTACGTGGTCGTGTTGATGCTGCCGAAACACGCGGTGGAGCAGGGCTGGTCGGTGGCCGGTGCGGGCAGGCTCGTGGCGCTGGCCGCGCTGGCGGCCGGGCTGACCTCGGCCGCGATGGTGCGGCTGCTGCGGCACTACCCACCGGAATCACTACTGCGGGTGCTGTATTCGGTGCGCCTCGCCGCCTTGCTGCCCGCGGTGCTCGTGCCGGGGCCCGCGGTGCTGGTCGTGGTCGCGGTGCTGTTCGGTATCGCCTCGTTCCCCGTCATCCCGCTGACCATGGCCATCCTGTCGCGTGGTCTCGACCCCGCGCGGATGGGCCGCACGCTGGCGCCCGCGTGGGTGATCCACCAGCTCGCCGCCGCCACCGGGCTCGGCGTGGCCACCGTCGTGCACGCCCTCACCGACAGCTATCGCGGCTACTTCGCCCTCGGCCTGGTATTCACCGTCGTTGCCGTCGGCCTGATCTCCCCGGTTCCGTCGCGCACCGGTCACCGTCTGAATCCCGCCCGGCCGAGCTTCCCGGGCTCGGCGCGAGTATCACCCACACAGAAAGAGATCCACGATGAACCAGATAAGCCACCACACCGTCGAGATCCAGGGCCGGTCGGTCTTCTACCGTGAAGCCGGCGACTCGGGCAAGCCGACTCTGCTTCTGCTGCACGGCTTCCCGTCCAGCTCGGCCATGTTTCGCAACCTGATTCCCGCACTGGCCGACGACTACCACGTGATCGCACCCGATCACCTCGGCTTCGGCCAGTCGGCGATGCCGGCGGTCGACGAATTCGACTACAGCTTCGACACGCTCACCGAGATCACCCTGGAACTGCTCGACACCCTCGGCATCGACCGTTTCGCGCTCTACATCCAGGACTACGGCGCCCCCATCGGCCTGCGCATCGCCTCGCGCAATCCGGAGCGGGTCACCGCGATCATCACCCAAAGTGGCAACGCCTACCTCGACGGCTTCACTCCGTTCTGGGAGGTGTTGTTCGCGCATGCGAACGACCGCGCGACCCACGAGCCCGAAGTGCGCAAGCTGCTCGAGCTCGACGCGACGAAATGGCAGTACACGCACGGTGTTCCGGCCGACCGGCTCGCACTGGTCAGCCCGGATGCGTGGACCCTCGATCAGGCCTACCTCGACCGCCCCGGCAACAAGGAGATCCAGCTGCAGCTGTTCTTCGATTACAAGAACAACCTCGACGGTTACCCGGCCTTCCAGCAGTATTTCGCCGAGCATCGGCCGCCGACGCTCATCGTCTGGGGTGCCCACGACGAGATCTTCGGTGCCGACGGTGCCCGCGCGTATCTGCGTGACCTGCCCGACGCCGAACTGCACCTGCTCGACGCGGGCCATTTCGCGCTGGAGACGCACGGACCCGAGATCGCCGCGCTGATCCGCGACTTCCTCGGCCGGGTGCTGGGCTGAGTACGGTGGACGGCTGGGGGTCGTGGGGCGCCCGGCCGTCCGGGCGGCATCGAGTAACCTGGTCGGCGGTTTATCGGCCACGTCATGGGCCGTCGGCGTATCGGGGGAAACTTGCACGCACGTATTGCTCGGGTGATCGCAGCGGGTTGCCTGGCGCTGTCCGCGCCGGCCTGCGCCCAGGACAGCAGGCCCGCCGAATTCGCCGCGGCCGCACCGCTTTCCGCGTTCTACAACCCCAGCGCGGAATCGATTCCGGGACAGCGTGGTTCGGTGATCCGCGCGCAGCCGCTCACTGGCGCGCAGGCGGTGCCGGGTGCTCGCAACTTCCTGACGCTGTACCGGTCACTGGACGCGCAGGAGAAACCCGTCGCGGTATCGGGAACACTCGCGGTGCCCGAAGGCGTGGCGCCCGCGGGTGGCTGGCCGCTCATTTCCTGGGGGCCGGGTAGCACCGGGGTCGCCGACGTTTGCGCGGCCTCGCGATCCGAAGGCTCCTCCCCGAGCAGGGACGAACAGGCTCGCTGGGTGGCCAAGGGGTACGCGGTGGCCAGAACCGACTATCAGGGTTTGGGGACACCGGGCGGTCACGGGTACATGATCGGCGAGACCGAACAACGCGCGATGGCCGATATCGCCACGGCGGCAAGGGAAATCGACAAGACGGTCGGTTCGCGCTGGGTGGCGATGGGGCATTCGCAAGGTGGCCACGCGGCCCTGTTCGCCGCCGTCGACGCCGCGGGATGGACGCCGAACACGCCGCTGCTCGGCGCCATCGCGCTGGCGCCCGCCTCGCACCTGGGCGAACAGGTGCGGATGGCGAAGTGGGCGGCGTCGAATCCGCTGGGCAAGCTGGGTACGGGCGAGGTGTCGGTATACCTGCCGCTGCTGGTTCGCGGCGCCCAGACGGTGACCGATGTGGACCCCGCCCGATTCCTCACCGGCCGGGCGCAGTCGCTGCTGCCGGTCGCCGACTCCGAATGCACCGGCGGGCTGCGCGACAAGAGCAAGTGGGGCGGCCTGTCGGCGAAGGACGTGTTCACCGCCGACGGCGATGTCTCCGGGCTGCTGCGAGTCCTCGACGACAACGACCCGAGCGGCCTGCGATTCACCGTCCCCGTTCTCGTCCTCCAAGGCCGTTCCGACCTCACCGTCCCGCTGCAGGCGACGGACGCGATGGTCGCCGAACAGCAGGGGCGAGGCGAGTCGGTCGACTACCGCAAGTACGACGACGTCGACCACAGCGAGATCGTCTCCGCGTCCTTCGCCGACGCGCTCGGCTGGGCAGACACCCGCTTCGGCATCACCCGCTGAACTCTTGGAGTGCTGGCGCGCTCGAGCGGGGCCCTTCGGGCCCCTGATCTTCCCTCCCTCCGGGTACTCCTTCGTCGCACCCT
>NZ_JBHWZY010000648.1:0-4005 GCF_042727815.1 Nocardia sp. NPDC060220 | reverse complement strand
GGTATCGACGGTGCGGGTCAGCGTGGTCGCCGCGCCGGATTGCCGGCGACTCGTCCCCGAACACCTTCGGCCGCACGCGCGGGTTCGAGTGCGGCTGCCCGCCGACACCGAGCACGACCGGCCGGGACCCGATGTCGAGATGCCCTTGCACCTGCGGGGCGATGCCTGGACCGGCTCCGCGCGAATCCCCGGCACACCGGAAAGCACCCCGGAGATCACCGTTTTCGTGCCCGGTGTCGGTCCTGCCGATCCGCCGCAAGACGAGTCGGCCGCCCGGGAGCGGATCCGCCGATTCGCCCGCGCCCGGCTCACCGAACACACCGGCGACCAGCGCCTGAGCGCCGAAACAGCGGCCGCCGAAACAGACGAGGACTTCTGATGGCAGCCACGGGCAGGACATCCGATCGCGACGACGCCCAGCTCACCGCGGGGTACGCGGCCTATCAGCGTGGCGATGTGGTCGCGGCACTGGAGATCTTCGAGCGGGCGGCCGACGGTGCGGCGCCACGATTGCGCAGTGCCGCGCTGATCAACGCCGCGAGTATGGCCGACGAGCTCGGTGAGCATCGGCGCTCGGTGGTGCTGTTCCGAACGGCATTGGCGGAAATGCCCGACGATGCCGCACATCAGCGACCTGCGGCATTGGTGAATCTGTCGCAGGCCTTCCAGCATCTGGGCGAGTTCGATGCCGCGCAGGATGTGCTCGAGCAGGCGCGTGTGCTGCTCGCCGACAGCACCGATCAGGGGCTGCTGCGGGTGGCGTGCCTGCTGTCGCTGACGGCGGTCGCGCTGCACCGGCAGCAGTGGGCGCGCGCCGGTGAGCTGGCGGTCGAATCTCTCGGTGTGACCGAGCGTTTCGCGCCGGAGCTGGCCGGTCACCCGCTGATGAACCTGGCGGCCTGTTCCTTCGAGACCGGTCGCTGGGAACTGGCTATCGACTTCGCTCGGCAGGGGGTAGCCGCCTTCGCCGCGGCGGGCGAGGCCGCCTCGGTCGCGGAGTCGCAGCAGAATCTGGCCACGATGCTGGTGCGGGCCGGGCATTTCGACGAGGCCGAGGAGCCATTGCTGGCCAGTCAGGAGTTCTTCGAGGCCGGTGAACTGGGCCACTGGTCCGGGATCGGGTCGAAGACGATGGGTTTTCTCGCCGAACGCCGCGATGACTTCGCCACGGCGCGTGCGTATTACGAACGGGCACTGGATCGGTTCGACTCCACCGGCGCGGTGGTGGACGCGGCGGACGTGCGGCTGCGCCTGGCCACCGTCGCCTGTGCGGAAGGCGATCTCGCTGCCGCCGAGCAGCTACTGGACACCTCGTTCGCGGCCTACGCCGCCCAGGGACTCGGGATGCACTGCGCCCAGCTCGACTACTGGCACGCCGAACTCCTCCACGCCTCGATCGAGCAAGCGGCACAACCGGATCCGGATCTGGTGGCCCGCGCGGTGTCCCTGGCGGTCCCCGCCGCCCTCGCCATCGACGCCGTCCGCCACACCCTCCCCAACGGCAACCAGCGTGAACACTGGCACCGCACCGTCGCCGAACCCGCCATGCGCGTTGCCTTCCGATGCGCCGCGCTCGCCGGAAACGGTCAACTGGTGAGCGATCTGATCGAGACACAGTGTGCTGGGACGACTCTCGATACCACCGTGTACTCCGACGTCACGGCGCCTGCCCTCGAGTTCCAGCTGTTCGATCCCGAGCCCGCCGAGCAGATCACCACACCGGCCCTGCAACTCGGCGCCGCGCTCGCCGATGTCGCCGCCGCCGCGGGCATCCCCGTCGCGCCACCACCCCGGCTGACCGACCACGGCCGCATCGTCCTGGCGGACTTCATCTCCCACGCCGAGCAGCGCTACGGACGCCCCGTCCGCGACAGCCGGGTGATCGCGCTGTGAACGAGCCTACAACGGGAACGCCTTCGGCTGCCGAACTCAGCAGTGTGCCGACAGCTTTCATCAGGCTGGCCGACGCGGGTGACGTGTACGTGTCGTGGCGATGGGCCGACGACGCGTTGGCGCGCGGCGTAGCGGTACTGCCCCGAGACCACGTGCGCGAGACACTGCGACTGCTCACCGACGCGGTACCCGACCCCGCGCGACCCGACGATCTGCGCCGGGTCATGACCGAGGGTGCACTGGTCGATCCCGAGGCGGAAAGTGCACTGGCGCAGGCTTTGTCACGCACCCTGCTGCCCTATGGGCTCGCCGTGCAGCTGTACGAACTGTCGCAGCGGGGGATTCGGCCGCATCTGCGGATCCAGCCTTCACCCAGGCTGGCGCAGGTGCCGTGGGAGATCCTCGCCCCCGATGCGGGGATTCGGCTGCTGGACATCGCCGATATCAGCCTGCTCGCACCGGTCTCGGTGGTGCACGCGCCGGATCGAATCGCGCACCGCTGGAACGACACTCGCGAGTTGCCCGTGGTCGCGGTACTCGATCCGCGCGTGCCGGGGTTTCGCGCCGACTCCGAACTCGGCTCGGTACTCGGCAGGCCGTCGGCGGAAACCCTGGTGGCACAACACTTCGGCCGCTACGGAGAGCGCGTGGTTCCCCGTGTCGACGACGCGGTGGAACTGTTCCGTCGCGCCGACACCGACCGCGACTGGTTGTCCGAGGTGCTGCGGGCGGGCGCGAGCCGACTCGTCTACGTCGGCCATGTCACCGCTCCCGCACCGGAATCGGGACGCAGCGAACACGCCGAGCTCCACCTCAGCTGCACCGCCGACACCCGGGGCTTCGCGGCGACGAACCGCACCCATCGCCCGCTCTCGGCGAAAGACCTCCTCCTCGGCACCCATACGCTCGACTCCACCCCCGTCCCCGGACGTGACCGGTGGCCGATGCCGAGCCGCGTCGCCCTCATCGCCTGCGAAAGCGGCGGCGATCTGCGTTTCACCGAGGCCCTCGGCCTCACCACCGCGGCCCTCTCGGCGGGCGCCGAACTCGTCACCGCCACCCGCTGGCCGCTGCCCACCGACCATGCCTTCCACACTCTCACCCCCACCACGGGCCACCCGCTGCAAGCCGCGGTCTGCGCCGTGGACACCGCTCACGATTCCTCCACACCCGTCCCCACCCTGCTGACCTGGCAGCGATCACAGTTGTCCGCATGGCGGGACGCTCCGGCGGCCGAGAACTCGCCCCTGCTCTGGGCCGCCTTCGCCACTGTCACCGACTGACCGGCTATTCGGGCAGTCCCAAACCCGCGGCCAGCACCGGCCACGACCGATAGAACGCATCACGCCAATATCCCCAGGAGTGCGTGCCGCTCGCCTGACGGTCGAAGGTGGCGGGAATCCCCAACTCGTCCAGCCGGGACTCGAGGTTACGGGTGCACCAGTTGACCGCGGCCTCGATGATCCCGCCGACGACGAGCTGGTTGGCCAGGCCGAACGGCGTCGGATTCATCATGTACGGGTCGTCGATGCGGTCGTGCGGGCCCGGCAGGCCGGAGGCATCCGAGACGAACAGCCTGGTGCCGCGCAACTTCTCGGCGTGGACGACCGGATCGTTGGCGACCCAGGCCGGGTCGTCGTCGGCACCGTACATATTGCCGACGTCACCGCCGCCGTAGGTCTCCACGACCAGCTTGGTGAACTGCTTGCCGATCGGGTCCGAGATCTGCGCGCAGCCGCTGTAGCCGGCGACGGACTGGTAGAAACCCGGTTTGGCCTCGGCCAATTGCAGGACGGCCGTCGCGGTCATCGAGTTGGCGGCGATGGCGTTGACGCCGTTGGTGCCCAGTGCCGCGTCGACCAGCGGCGGGAGTTCGTCGAGGAGGAAGGTGCGCCATTTGTTGCGGCCGAGCGCGGGGTCGTCTTGCTGCCAGTCGGTGTAGTACGCCCAGGCGCCGCCGATCGGCATCACCACGTTGACGTCCTTGGTGGCGAGGAAATCGCCGACATCGGTGTTCTGCCACCAGGTCGCGCGGTCCTCGCCGCCCCCGGCGCCGTTGAGGAGGTAGAGCGCCGGGCGCGGCACAGAGGCGTCTTTCGGACGCTGCACCTT
>NZ_JBHWZY010000647.1:0-4008 GCF_042727815.1 Nocardia sp. NPDC060220 | reverse complement strand
GGCCTTCGGTTTTCCGGGTGAATGTCGTGACGAGTCCGACAGCTGGTTAGTTGACGTCGGCGCTCTCGCGGTCCTCATCGACGATGTCCTCGTCGGCGACCTCGGGGATGGCCTTGTTCTGACGCGAGCTCGACACCGACTTGTTGCCGTTGTTGCTGATCGACTTGCGCTCCGGCGTGCCGTCGAGCAGTTCGCTCTCGCGGTTGACCGCGGCGAGCATGGCGGGCACGGAATCGAGCTGACCGCGGATACCGAGCAGCTGGGCGAGCACCCGGCCGCGCAGCACGCGCATCTCCTCGGCCAGTTCCTTCGCGTGCGCGATCTTGCGCTCGGAGGTCTGGGTGGCGGAGCTGATCAGGCGGTTCGACTCGTCGGTCGCGTCCTTGATCCGCTGGGCGGCTTCGGCGCGACTGGTGGCCTCGAGCTCCTCCATGGCCCGAGTCAGCTTGGTACGCCGATCGTTCATGGTGGCTTCGAAGTCCTGCTGGGTGGCCTTGCGCTTGGCTTCGGCCTCCTTGCCCAGACGTTCGACATCGGCTTGGGCGGCTTCGATGATCTTGGCCGACTCGGTGCGCGCGTTCGCGAGGGTCTGCTCGAACTCGATCTCGAGCGCCTCGCGCTTCTCCTTGGTCTCCGCGAGCAGCGACTCGTACTTGCCACGCATCTCGGTGGCCTGCTGCTCGGCGATCGACACCATCTCGGCGGCTTCGGCCTGCGCCAGCGCGCGGACCTCGGACGCTTCGTCCGAGGCCAGGCGCAGCATGCGCGAGATGCGGTCGGACATGCCTTCGGCGGTGGTCGGCGGCACGGAAAGCCGGTCGACCTCCTTGCGGAGCTCGTCGATCTCGTCACGTGCATCTTCCAGCTGGCTGGCGAGATTGCGGGCCTGCGCTGCGGCAGCGTCCCGGTCGGTGGCGGTGACGCGGAGCTCAGCGTCGAAGCGGTCGAAGTAGTTGCGCACCTCGTCTTGCGCATAACCCTTGCGCACAACGGTGAAGGGCAGTGCAACGAAGCGATTGCGATCGGACTCAGGTGACGACATGGCACACAAAATACAGCCTCGAGCGAGCGTATGGAGACTCGACCGTGATTGTGATCTCGCCGAGATTTACCGACAGTACCGGTGTACTAGTGCGTAACATCCGGGTTCGGCTCCACGAGCTCGACCAGCACACCGCCAGCATCCTTCGGATGGATGAAATTGATGCGGGAATCGGCGGTCCCGTGGCGAGGGGCTTCGTACAGCAAACGCACTCCGCGCCCGCGCAGGAAACCCGAAACCGCGTCGATATCGGTGACCCGGTAGGCCAGCTGCTGCAGTCCGGGGCCGCTGCGGTCGATGAACTTGGCGATGGTCGACTCCGGGGTGAGCGGGGCCAGCAACTGCAGGGCGGTGGCGCGGTCGGCGGCGGCGGGGCACGACAGCATGGCTTCGACGACGCCCTGGGCCTCGTTCACCTCGCGGTGGGTCTCGACCATGCCGAGGTTGTCGGTGTACCAGGCCACCGCGGTGTCCAGGTCGGGCACGGCGATGCCCACGTGGTCGACGGCGATGACGTAGTCGGCGGGGATGAAGTTCTCATTGGTCACCCCACGAAGCTAGCGCGGACCTGCGTGCCGGGCGCGGGCCGATACCGGTTACCGTGGAGTCCAACTCCTGTACGCGTGCGGTGCTGCTGTGTGCGTCCGCGAGGATCGACTCAATGAATGCGAGGCTTTCGTGACCACTTCTGTCATCGTGTCCGGTGCGCGTACCCCGGTCGGTCGGCTGCTGGGCGGTCTGAAGGGCTTCAAGGCCTCGGATCTGGCCGGTGTCGCGATCAAGGCCGCGCTCGAGAAGGGCGGTGTCGCGCCCGAGCAGGTCGACTACGTGATCCTCGGCCAGGTGCTGCAGGCAGGCGCGGGGCAGCTGCCCGCGCGCCAGGCCGCCATCGCCGGGGGCATCCCGATGGATGTGCCGTCGATCCTGATCAACAAGGTCTGTCTGTCGGGCATCAACGCGATCGCGCTGGCCGATCAGTTGATCCGCGCGGGTGAGCACGAGATCGTGGTGGCCGGCGGCATGGAGTCGATGAGCCAGACCCCGCACCTGCTGCCCAAGAGCCGTGAGGGCTTCAAGTACGGCGACACCACCCTCGTCGACCACATGGCCTACGACGGCCTGCACGACGTGATCACCGACCAGGCCATGGGCCTGCTCACCGACGATCGCAACGACCTGGACAAGGTGAGCCGCGAGGATCAGGACGCGCTGGCCGCGGCCTCGCACCAGCGCGCCGCCGCCGCGTGGAAGAACGGGCTGTTCGAAGACGAGGTCGTGCCGGTCGCCGTGCCGCAGCGCAAGGGTGACCCGGTCTACGTGACGGAGGACGAGGGCATTCGCGCCGACACCACCGTCGAGTCGCTGGGCAAGCTGCGTCCGGCCTTCCGCAAGGACGGCACCGTCACCGCGGGCACCGCCTCGCAGATCTCCGACGGCGCGGCCGCGGTGATCGTGATGAGCAAGACCAAGGCCGAAGAGCTGGGCCTGGAGTGGATCGCCGAGATCGGCGCCGCGGGCCAGGTCGCCGGGCCGGATTCGACCCTGCAGGACCAGCCCGCCAACGCCATCCTCGCCGCGTGCGCGAAGGAGGGCATCACGCCCGCCGATCTGGACCTGATCGAGATCAACGAGGCGTTCGCGGCCGTCGGGGTGTCCTCGACCCGCAAGCTGGGCTACGACCCGGAGAAGGTGAACGTCAACGGTGGCGCCATCGCCATCGGGCACCCGCTCGGCATGTCGGGCGCGCGCATCCTGCTGCACCTGGCGCTGGAGCTGAAGCGTCGCGGTGGTGGCGTCGGTGCCGCCGCGCTGTGTGGCGGTGGCGGCCAGGGCGACGCGCTGATCATCCGCGTTCCCGCCTGATCCTGTTCGACCACGAAAGCCCTGGTATTCCTCGTGAGTACCAGGGCTTTCGCTGTGACCGGTCCAACTACGTGGTGTCGTAGATCATGCGGCACAATGGTGGGCATGGGTTTCTTCGATTTGCGGTCAACGGCCAGCCGGTTCCGGTTCTTCGCGGTGCTCGAGGCGCTGTCCTGGATCGGTCTGCTGACCGGTATGGCGTTCAAGTACCTGCCCGCCGAGGGCAACGAGATCGGCGTGAAGATCTTCGGCCCGGTCCACGGTGGGATCTTCGTGTTGTTCGTGCTGTCCGCGCTGCTGGCCTCGCGTGAGCTGAACTGGAACTGGAAGACCACGGTGCTGGCCCTGGCGTCGAGCATTCCGCCGCTGTTCACCGTGATCTTCGAGGTCTGGGCGGTGCGCACCGGTCAGCTGGGCGAGCTGAGCGCCGACGCGAGCGAGGGCTCCGCGGCTGCCGCCCCGACGGCTTCGTGACAAACTGGAAACCGTGACTCGACCCGCTGCCCGCCGTCCTTCGCCCGCCGCTGCCGCCGCCATGTCCGGCGCGGTGGATCTGTCCGCGCTGAAGCAGCCGCCCGCCGCGCCCGGCGGTGCCGCTGCTGCTGCTCCGGCCTCGGGGAACCACACGGTCACCGAGGCGGATTTCGAAGCCAAGGTGATCCGGCGCTCCACGCAGGTGCCCGTGGTGGTCGTGCTGTTCTCGCAGCGCAGCGCGGGCAGCGTCGAGCTGGTTCGCACGCTCGAACGGTTCAACGCCGAAGACCGCGGCGCCTGGGATCTGGCCGCGATCGAGGCCGAATCCAATATGAACATCGTCCAGGCGCTGCGTGTGCAGGGCATTCCGACGGTGATCGCGGTGGCGGGTGGGCAGCCGCTGGCCGACTTCGAAGGCGCCCAGCCGGACCCGCAGGTCCGCCAGTGGCTCGATGCGGTGATGGACGCGACCGCGGGCAAGCTCGAGGGCGACCCCGACGCGACCCCCGCCGAACCCGAGGTCGAGGATCCGCGCTTCGTCGACGCCGAGGACAAGCTGTCCGAAGGCGACTTCGCCGGCGCCGAGGCGGCCTACGAGGCGATCATCGCCGAGGAACCCGGCAACGAGG
>NZ_JBHWZY010000646.1:0-4008 GCF_042727815.1 Nocardia sp. NPDC060220 | reverse complement strand
CATCCGGATACCGGATGCGGCCGCTTCGTCATGTGTGTCGGGTCCCGCTCAGCTCAGCGCCTGTTCGACATCGGCGAGGAGATCGCTGATGTCTTCGATGCCGACCGAGAGCCGGACCAGATCGGCGGGGACTTCCAGCGCCGACCCCTCGGTGCTGGCGTGGGTCATGGCACCGGGGTGTTCGATGAGCGATTCGACACCGCCCAGCGATTCGGCCAGCGTGAAGATCTCGGTCCGCGAGCAGAACTTCAGCGCCGCTTCCCGGCCACCGGCCAGGCGCACCGAGATCATGCCGCCGCTGCGACGCATCTGCTTCTGCGCGATCTCGTAGCCGGGGTGCGTGGGCAGACCGGGGTAGATGACCTGCGAGATGGCCGGATGGTTGGTCAGGAACTCCGCGATCACCTCGGCGTTGTCGCAGTGCTTCTCCATGCGCACGGCCAGGGTCTTGATGCCGCGCATCGTGAGGAAGGCGTCGAACGGACCGGGGACCGCGCCCGCGCCGTTCTGCAGGAACGCGAAGTCCTTGTCGAGGTCGGCGCTGTTGGTGATCAGCGCGCCGCCGACGACATCGGAGTGACCGCCGAGGTACTTGGTGGTCGAGTGCAGCACCACGTCGGCGCCGAGCAGCAGCGGCTGCTGCAGGTACGGGGTGGCGAACGTGTTGTCCACCACCAGCTTCGCGTCGGCCTCGTGGGCGATATCGGCCAGCGCGGGGATGTCACCGATGCTCAGCAGCGGGTTGGTCGGCGTCTCGATCCACACCAGCTTGGTGTTGGGGCGGACGGCCGCGCGCACCGCGTCGAGGTCGGCGATGTGGGCGGGCGAGTGCTCGATGCCCCACTGGCTGAAGACCTTGTCGATGAGCCGGAAGGTGCCGCCGTAGGCGTCGTCGGGAATCACGATGTGATCGCCGGGGCGCAGCATCGCGCGCAGCGCACAGTCGGTGGCCGCCATGCCCGAGGCGAAGGCACGCCCGTAGCTGCCCGATTCGAGGGCCGCGAGGTTGGCTTCCAGTGCCGTGCGGGTGGGGTTGCCGGTGCGCGCGTACTCGTAACCACCGCGCATGCCGCCGACGCCGTCCTGGGCGAAGGTGGAGCTCGCGTAGATGGGCACGTTGACCGCACCGGTCTGAGGATCGGGTTCGTATCCGGCGTGCACGGCCCTGGTGGAGAATCCCAGCTCACTCATCACCTCAGACTAGTTGGCCTGCTCCGGGTGCGATCGCTGGGGTGGCGGCCTGGTCGAAGTGTCGGTTTCGGGGCTGGTACTGCGGTTAAACTCACGCCATGGTCACTGTCGAAGAGTTGTTCGCCATCGATCCGTTGCTGTCGTCGGAGGAGCGCGAAATCCGCGACACGGTGGCGCGATTCGGGGAACGCAGGCTGCGACCGCACCTCGCCGACTGGTTCGAGCAGGGCACATTCCCGGTCCGCGAGATCGCACCGGAACTGGGCAAGCTCGGGCTGCTCGGCATGCACCTCGACGGCTACGGCTGCGCGGGCGCGTCGGCCACCGCGTACGGCCTCGCCTGCCTGGAACTCGAAGCCGTCGACTCCGGCGTGCGCAGCATGGTGTCGGTACAGGGCTCGCTGGCGATGGCGGCCATTCATTTCTTCGGTTCCGAGGAGCAGAAGCAGCAGTACCTGCCTGCGATGGCGGCCGGTGAGGTGATCGGGTGCTTCGGGCTCACCGAACCCGATTTCGGGTCCAACCCCGGCGGCATGCGCACGCGGGCGCGCCGCGACGGTGACGACTGGATCCTGAACGGGTCGAAGATGTGGATCACCAATGGGTCGGTGGCCGATGTCGCCGTCGTCTGGGCGTATGCGGAGGAGCCCGGCGCGGACAAGGCGCGGGTGCGCGGCTTCCTGGTGCCCGCGGGCACACCGGGTTTCACCACTCGCGAGATCCATCGCAAGCTGTCGCTGCGCGCATCGCTCACCGCCGCACTGGATTTCGACGATGTGCGCCTGCCCGCCGATGCCGTGCTGCCCGAATCACGGGGGCTCAGTTCGCCGCTGGCCTGCTTGAGCGAGGCGCGATTCGGCATCGTCTTCGGCGCGCTCGGCGCCGCGCGCGACTGCCTGAGCTCCGCGATCGACTACGCCCGCACCCGCGAGGTGTTCGACAAGCCGCTCGCGGGCTATCAGCTCACCCAGGCCAAACTGGCCGATATGGCGCTCGAACTCGGCAAGGGGCAGTTGCTCGCGCTGCACCTGGGCCGGTTGAAGGATCGACACGAGATCACCGGCGAGCAGATCAGCGCGGGCAAGCTGAACAGCACGCGCGAGGCCATCAAGATTGCTCGCGAATGCCGGACCATCCTGGGCGCCAACGGCATCACCCTCGACTACCCGGTGCTGCGGCACGCCAACAACCTGGAATCCGTGCTGACCTACGAGGGCACCGCCGAGGTGCACCAGCTGGTCATCGGCAAGGCGCTCACCGACGCCGACGCGTTCCGGTAGGTCAGGTTCGGGCCGACAGGCTCGGCCTCGGCGCGGGCCTGATCATGCCGCCTGCGAAGGCCGCGGCGAGCATCACGATCACCACGGTGAGCACGGTCAGCGCGATCGGCACGGTGATCGCTGCGGGAATGCCGAGCAGGGTCAGCCCGGCCACACTGCCGCAACCCCAGAAGATCGCGGCGGCGAGACGACCGAGCAGGGGTGCGTAAGGCGAGCGGCGCCAGGCGCGGGAGACCCTCGTCTGCGCCGAATACCCTGCGCTAGCAGCGATTACCGTGCTCATGCCGAACAGGTGAACGGCCGGGTCGGTGACCTGCACTGCGGGATCCCTTCGCTCGCCGGGCTGGTTTGCCGAAAGTTGTCTCCGAACGGTTATACCCATTCAGAGTCCATCGGGCGCCCGGTTCACGCAAGTCCGCGATCTCGATCACATCTCGTCGGCTACGCCCTCGTCGTCGAGGTCGGCGCGGGCAGTTCCAGATTCTCGCGGTAGGTCGCGCCCAGATAGTCGGTGTCGAGCAGCTTCCGGCGACGCAGCTCGGGCAGCAGACCGTTGACGACGAAATCGTGGGTGCGCTCGTCGGTGAACCCGCCGAGGGAGATCACGTCGAGCACATTCGCCCGATAGCGCTCCTCGATCGCGTCGGCCAGCTGTTCGGGGGTGCCCGCCGCTGCCCAGTGGCCGGTGTCCTTGGCGGCGATGACGAGTTCGCGCAGCGTCGCGCCGGAGGCGGCGAGCTTGGCGAAGATCTCGACCCGGCCGCGTCGCCGGTGTACCGAATCCAGCTGCGGCAACAGCGTTTCCGGGATGGGCTTGTCCAGCGGCAACTCGGACAGGTCGAGGCCGCCACCCAGCATGTCGGCCAGTTGACGGCGCCCCGCGTCGAAATCGGTGGCTTCGGCGGCCTCGCGAACCAGCCTGCGGGCTTCTTCCTCCGTCGCGCCGTAGGTGGCGTGGAAGGAACTGAAGATGAGCGGAAGCCCGTCCGGCCTGCCCAGCTCGCCGGCGCGGGTGCGGATCTTCTTCGTGTAGGTGATCGCGTCCTCGAGCGTGGCCAGCGAGGTGAACACCACCTCCGCGAATCGTGCGCCGAGTTCGACGCCGCCCGCGGATTGACCAGCCTGGAACTGCACCGGCCTGCCTTGGGGCAGCGGCGGGATGTTCAGCGGGCCGCGGACCGAGAAATGCTGTCCGGCGAAGTCGATCGGCCGCACGAGCGATTCGTCCACGGTCGCGCCCCCCGCGCCGTCCGGCCGCAGCGCACCAGGGCGCCAGCTGTCGAACAGCGCGTTGACCACCTCGATGGATTCCGTGGCGCGCGCGTAGCGCTGCTCCGGGCTCGGTAGATCGCGGTCGCCGTAGTTCTCCTCGCCCAGCGACGAGGTCACCGCGTTCCAGGCCGCGCGGCCGTTGCTGATGTGGTCGAGCGTGCCGAAGAGCCGGGCCAGGTTATAGGGATGATGGAAGGTCGTGGACACGGTGGCGATCAGGCCGACATCGGTGGTCACCGCGCCGAGGGCGGCGAGCTGGATCAGT
>NZ_JBHWZY010000645.1:0-4017 GCF_042727815.1 Nocardia sp. NPDC060220 | reverse complement strand
AGATCTTCGGCAAGCTGGACAAGATCGTGAAGCCCGAGGGCATCCTCGCCACCAACACCTCCTCGATCCCCGTGATCAAGGTGGCCGGGGCGACCGAGCGGCCCGAGCGGGTCGTGGGCGTGCACTTCTTCAACCCGGTGCCGGTGATGCCGCTGGTCGAGATCATCTCGACCCTGGTGACCGCGCCGGAAGCGGCCGTGGCCGTCACCGACTACGTGAAGAACACCCTCGGCAAGATGGCCGTGCAGGCCGGTGACCGCTCCGGGTTCATCGTCAACGCGCTGCTCATCCCCTACCTGTGTTCGGCGATCCGGATGCTCGAGTCGGGCTACGCCACCGCCGAGGACATCGACGCGGCGATGAAGGGCGGCTGCGGCTACCCGATGGGCCCGCTGACGCTGCTCGACACCGTCGGCCTCGACATCGCCCTCGCGGCGTCGGAGTCGCTCTACGCGGAGTTCGCCGAGCCGCATCTCGCCCCGCCCGCGCTGTTGCGCCGGATGGTGGACGCGGGCCGACTGGGCCGCAAGACCGGTCGCGGGTTCTACGACTACGCGAAGTAATGCTGATTCCCGCAGGAGCCCGGTGCTCCTGCGGGAACCTCGGCGAGCTCCCGCTCACGCGTGCGTGAGATGGTCCGCTCCGGGCGCCGGGAAGAAGCCGATGTCGATGTAGTGGTCGAAGTAGCGGGCGATGACCGCGGCGTCGACCGCGGGGAACTCGATCGGCAGGCCGCGGAAGGGTTCGGCGGGGGCCGATTCCACGCGGGTGAGCACCGCCGCCGGATTCGCCTTGGCGAGGGCGGCCGCGTAGTTGCCGCTCAGTGCCGAAGCCCGCGCCAGGATGGGGTCCGCGTCCTGGCGTTCGGCCGCGGTGGAGAGCTGGAGGCCGAATTCCATCGGGTCGATGAAGTCGAAACGGTAACCGCGACTGCGGATCTCCTCGTAGACGACTTGCAGCGGCACCTGCGCGCCGGAGGCCCGGAAGATGTTGCCGATGGCCGCCGCCTGGCGAGATCGGCTGACGATCCCCGCCGCGACATGGTCGACCGGGGCCATCTCGATGGCGATCGCCCGCACATCGACAGCCACCCCGAGCACCAGCATGGACCGCAACATCGTCCACCAGGCGTCCTCGGCGGGGGCGACGCCCGTGCGGGAGTCGCCGGTGATCAAGCCGGGGCGGTAGACGGCGATGGGAACGCCACGCTCGATCGCGGCGTGCACGAGCTGCTCGGCGACCCACTTGGTCATCGCGTAGCCGGGCAGACCGGCGGGCACCCCGTTGTCCTGCGGGACCCCCGCCAGCACCGACAGGGTCGACACATAGTGGATCGGCTTGACCCTGGTGGTGGTGGCCAGGCGCAACACCTCGGTGGTGCCGCAGACGTTGGCCGCTCGCATCCGCGCATACGGTTCGAGGTGGTTCACCAGCGCGCCGTTGTGATAGATCGCGTCGGCCCTGGCAGCGAGTTCGGCGAAGCGCAGTGGGTCCATGCCGAGGTTCGGCTGCGCGAGATCGCCGGGGACGCCGACGATTCGGTCGCGATAGGGCCGCAGATCGATGCGGTACTTCGCGGCGGTGGAGACGACGCGATCCACCGCGCCCGCGTCATCGGTGGCGCGGACCAGGCAGTGAACGGTCGCCGACGTCTGTTCGAGGAGTTCGCGCAGCAGGAAGCTGCCGAGGAACCCGGTGGCGCCGGTGAGCAGCAGCGTGGCCGGTGCGCCGGTGCGCTGGGGCGCGCAGCCGGTGAGGTCGATCGACGGGTCGAGGATCGCGTCCACGGCCGGATCGGGACCGGCGGCCGAGGCCGACGACTCGTCGCGCAACGCCAGCGCCAGGTCGCTGACCAGCGGATAGCTGAACAGCAGGCGCAGCGGCACCTCGATGCCCAGTTGCTCGGCGAGGGTGGCGCGCACCCGGATCGCCGCGAGCGAGGTGCCGCCGAGGACGAAGAAGTCGTCGTCACGGCCGACTCGTTCGAGGTCGAGTGCCCCGGCGATCGCCGAGGCGACGATCTGCTCGTCGGCGGTGGCCGGTGCCTGGTATTCGCGGATCTCCACGGCGGGCGCCGGCAGCGCCTTGCGGTCGAGCTTGCCGGTGGCACCGAGCGGGAACTCGTCGAGCACCACCAGACGGTGCGGAATCATGTACGGGGGCAACAGGGTTCGAATGGTCGCCAGCACCTCGACGGTGTCGACCGACGCGTCGAGGGGTGTCACGTAGCCGACCAGCTGTTCGTGATGCACCGCGACCGCCGCGCCCGCGACCGCCGGATGCGTGCGCAGCGCCGCCTCGATCTCGCCGGGTTCGATGCGCAGGCCGTGCAGTTTGAGCTGAACGTCGGTGCGGCCCAAATAGGTCAGGTCACCGGACGGGAGTCTGCGCACCAGATCGCCGGTGCGGTACATGCGCTCACCGACGGGACCGTACGGGTCGGCGACGAATCGCTCCATCGTCTTGTCGGGGCTGCCGAGGTAGCCGCGAGCCAGTTGCGCGCCGGCCAGGTACAGCTCGCCGGGCGTGCCGACCGGCACCGGCCGCAGCCGCGCGTCGAGCACGTAGGCACGAGAATTCCAGTGCGGCAAGCCGATCGGAACGATGCCGTCGCCCACCTCGGTCACATCGGCGCCGGTGATCGACACGGTGGCCTCGGTGGGGCCGTACAGATTGTGCAGACGACCCGCGGTGACGGTGGTGAAGCGTTCGATGGTGGCGTTCGGCAGCGCCTCACCGCCGACCCACACCGCGCGCAGCGAACGCAGGGCGCCGGTGGGCGCGGAATCCAGCAGCATCTGCAGGACCGAGGGCACGATGGTGGTGCCGGTAACACGATGGCGGGCAACGAGTTCGGCGAGGTAAGCGGGATCGGTGAGCCCCTGCGTGGCGGCCACGATCATGTGCGCACCGGCGCGCAACGGGGAAGCGAAACCGATCATCGAGGCATCGAAGGTGAACGGAATCGACTGCAGGACAGTGTCGGACTCCCCCACCCCGTACTCGCCGACCATGAACGCGGCCTGGTTGACGATCGCCGCGTGCGGCACGCCGACACCCTTCGGCTTGCCCGTCGAACCGGACGTGAAGATCACATATGCCAGGTCGAGGGTGTGCAGGGGGCGCAGCCGGTCGGCGTCGGTCAGCCAGGCGTCCGAGAAGTGCGACAGCGCGACCCGGTCCACCTCGACGACCGGCAATCCGTCGGCGTTGATCGCGTCGCCGGTGGTGGTCAGCAGGCAGACCGGCTGTGCGGCGGCGAGGATGTCGGCGCGGCGTTCGGCGGGCGAATCGGGATCGAGCGGCACGTAGGCGCCACCGGCCGCGAACACGGCGTACATGGCGACGACGAGATCGATCGTCGGCCGAATCGCCACGCCCACCGTGCTTGCGGGGCCGACGCCGTCGGCGACCAGCAGCCGGGCCAGCCGGTTGACGCGCCCGGCCAGCTCGCCGTAGGTCACCGTGACCTCGTCGAAAGTGACCGCGGGTGCGTCCGGACGATGCTGGGCGCGGGCCTGGAACTCGTCGAGCAACGTCGCGTCGGAGACGAGCCGGAGCTCGCCGGAGGGCTCGGTCAGCTCGGCTTCCGTCAGCACCGGCAGGTCGCCGACGGGCCGGTGCGGCGCGGCGACGGCCGCGGCCAGGAGCCCGGCCAGCCGGGCACCGAGCGTCGCCATGGTCGAGGCGTCGAACAGGTCGGTGGCGTAGCGCCAGGAGCAGCGCAGACCGGCGGGTCCGTCACTGTCCTCGAGCGGAACAACGGTGAGCTGGAGATCTACCGGTGCCGCTTCCTCGCCCAGATCCACCGCCGACACCGTCAGCTCGGGCAGTTCGAGGCGCGTGGCGCCGAAGTTCTGGAACGACAGCGCCACCTGGTACAGCGGGTGGTGTGCCTGGGTGCGCGGCGGATCCAGTTCGGCGACAAGGCGTTCGAAGGGCACATCGGCGTGGGCGAAGGCGGCCAGATCGATATCGCGAACCCGATCGAGCAGGGCCGCGAAGGATTCGGCGGCG
>NZ_JBHWZY010000644.1:0-4024 GCF_042727815.1 Nocardia sp. NPDC060220 | reverse complement strand
CTACAGCGACCAGCCCCATGGCGAGCCTGCACCCTTCAGCGGGCAGGCACCCTACGGCGGACAGCAGGCCCACAGCGGCCATGCGCCCTTCGGGAATCCCGCGCCTCACACCGCCCCCATGGCGTTCGGTGGCCCGCCGTCGCAGGGGGGTCAGCCGTCGCACGGTGCGCAGCCCCAGGCGTTCGGTCCCGCGCCGACTCCGCAGCGAAAGCCCCTGCGGCTCGGCCTGATCGCCGGTGCGACGGCGCTGGCTCTGGTCAGCGGTGGTGTCGGTGGTGTCGTCGGCGTGCTCGCCACCGACTCGGGTTCCGCGCCGGTGACCAATGCGCTCGAGGCGCCGAAGCCCGCGGTCAACAACGTCGCCAACGCGCCCGCCGGGTCCACCCAGGCGGTGGCGCAGCGGGTGTTGCCCAGTGTCGTGATGATCAAGGTCGCGGGTAATCGCGCGTCCGGCGAGGGCTCCGGGGTGGTGCTGTCCACGGACGGTTTGATCCTCACCAACAATCACGTCGCCGCGGGCGCGGGTGCCTCGGCGAAGATGGAGGTGGTGTTCAGCGACGGCAGCACCGCGCCCGCCACGATGATCGGCGCGGATCCGGTCTCCGACCTGGCTGTCATCAAGGTCAGCGGCAAGACCGGGCTCACGCCGATCGAACTCGGCACCTCCGACGGTCTGGCCGTGGGTCAGCCGGTGATCGCGATCGGCTCGCCGCTCGGCCTCGCGGGCACGGTCACCACCGGCATCGTCTCGGCCCTCAACCGACCGGTCTCGACCAGCGGCGAGGGCACGCCGAGTCAGGTGAACCCGGTGATCGACGCGATCCAGACCGACGCGGCGATCAACCCGGGCAACTCCGGCGGCGCGCTGGTCGACGGACAGGGCAAGCTGATCGGCATCAACACCGCCATCGCCAGCCTCGGCGGCGAGGCGGCGGGCGGCACCCAGAGCGGTTCGATCGGCCTCGGCTTCGCGATCCCGGTGGATCAGGCGCGCCGGGTCGCCGACGAACTGATCAAGACCGGCCATGCCACCTACGCCCAGATCGGCATCAAACTGCGCCCGCAGGACACCGCCGCACGCGTACTCGAGGCCACTCCCGACGGCCCTGCCGCCAAGGCAGGCATCCCCGCGGGAGCCGTCATCACCCGCCTCGACGACCGCCCCATCGACTCCGGCGACGCGCTGATCGCCGCCGTCCGCTCACACCAGCCAGGAGACAAGGTGAAGGTGACTTACACCGACGAACAGGGCGGTAACTCCAAGACCGTCGAGGTCACGCTCACCGCCGCGGCGGCGGAAGGCGGCCGATGATGCGTTCGAACGCAAACCTGTCGTGCGTAGGCGCTACGGTGATGACCATGGACATCGATGCTCCCGTGGCAGGGCGCGCACTGGTTGTTGTCGTCGACGATCGGACGGCTCATGGCGGCGTGGATTCGCTCGGCCCGCTCGTCACCGAATTGCTCAACGAGGCCGGGTTCCTCGTCGACGCCTCGGTGACGGTGCAAGCCGAGGAGGTCGAGATCCGCAACGCGCTCAACACCGCGGTGATCGGCGGCGTCGACCTGGTGATCTCGGTCGGCGGCACCGGCATGTCGCCGCGCGACATCACCCCCGAAGCCACCACCCAGGTGCTCGACCGTGAACTGCCCGGCATCACCGAGGCATTGCGCGCGTCCGGCCGGGTGGCGGGCTCGCTCGACGCCGGTCTGTCCCGCGGCGTGGCAGGCATCTCCGGCAGCACCCTGGTGGTGAACCTGCCCGGCACGCGCGCGTCGGTCCGCGACGGCATGGCCACCCTCGGCCCGCTGGCCAGCAAGGTGATCGGCGAACTGTCCGGTCTGGACGAATGACATCCGACCCGCACGACGCTGTCTCCGGCCCCGATGATCGGGGCCGGAAACAGGCTGCGGCGGAGGAGCTGCGACGGAAAGCGGCCGAGGCGGCGCGACTGGCGAGAATCTTCGGCGATGTTCTCCCGGAGACCACCGGCGACGAACGCGGCGAGCGATCACGGGGCTCCGGTACCGACGATTGGTTACGGTCGCAAGTTCCACCGCACCACGGGTGATCAGCCCGTTATCTACGTAGCCGCTACGTAATAAGCCGCCTTGGAATTGCCGATTACGGCATGAACGCACACTGCGGACAAATACTCGAGACCACGCGAAAGCGTGGTCTTTTGTCGTTCGACGACCCAGATCGTTACCCGGGGCCATCTCCTGTCAAGGTGTCATGACAGGAGCCTTCGCGACTGCATCAATGCACGTCAAGGCATGTGGCGATGTAAGAATGTGTGCCGTGCTTCACAGTGAAATTTACGAACTCTTTCGTTGCCGAATCCGTGTAACGGCGTTTAATGTTCGCCATCGAGCCACCAACTATCGGTCCCCGCAGTACTCCCACCTCTGTGCGTTGAACCACCCGGTGGAACCCTGGCTCGGGTTCGCCACACCGGCCCCGGCCGTATCGTCGAAATAACAGTTAGTTACGTAACGGCAACAAAGGGGCGACACACTGATCTGGGCCCTGTGAGGTCCATTTGTCCGGCTTCGAAAGTCGAAGCCGGCTGTTAGACACCTGATGAGGGGAAGTATGAGCGAGAACCGCACCACCGGTGTGCGCCGTGGCGTCCGTGCCGCGGGCGTCGGCGCTGCCGCGGCCGCCGTGGCCTTGGGCCTGCTGTCGACCGGTGCCGCCAATGCCGATACCTTCGTGCCGTTGCCGGACGGCCAGAAGGTCAGCCCTGCTGGCGTGACCATCACCCGCACCCACGAGTCCGCACTGATCTCGCCGTCGATGGCCGCCAACGGCGCGGGTCGCGTCGTCTGGGTCTCGGGCACCGCGGTCGCCGAGGTCAACGAGACCCCCGAGGGCGAGGTCGGCCCCTGGAACGGCCCGACCGGTCGTCCCGGCTCGAACAACTCGTCGACGCACGGCACCTCCCAGCTGAACACCGGCTACATCGTCGGTTGCCAGGTGAGCATCGCCGATGACGCCATCGGCGCCGGTGTCTCCGGCGGAATCAGCACCGGCGGCGTGACCGCGGGCGGCTCCATCGGCGTCAACCTCGGCCCCGGTGAAGTGAAGTTCGTGCAGATCAGCTCGAAGGACATCCTGAAGGCCGGTACCTACGCGATCGATTACCAGGACGCGGAAATCGAGATCCAGGGCTGCGCCGGCTACGCGCAGGCCCGGGCGTACACCGTCGTCGAGGTCATCGGCGACAACTACTCGAAGACCACCCTGTACGGCATGCCGTTCAGCATCGGCTGACGTTCTTCGATCCGGCACGAATCTTCTTCTCGCTGCGGCGAACTCAATCCTCGAGGGACAAATCCTATGATCAACCGTAAGTTCATGGCGAAGGTGGCGGGCGTCAGCGCTGCGGCCACCGTGGCCGTCGGCCTGTTCTCGACGGGCGCGGCCAATGCCGATACCTTCGTTCCCCTGCCGGGTGGACACATCACCAAGACGCTGTCCGACGGCACCGTCGTCGACATCTCCCTTGTCGGTGAGTCGGCCCTGATCAGCCCGTCCATGGGTTCTACTCCGGTGCACCGCAACTCGTGGGTCTCCGGTAGCGCTCAGGTCACCGTTTCCGACGGCGGCTCCGGCAAGATCTACCCGGGCTACACCGTGGGTTGCCAGGTCAACATCTCGGGTGGCGGCGTCTCCGGCGGCGGCGAAGCCGCGATCGACCAGGACGGCAACGGCTCCGGTGGCATCACCACCGGCGGTGAGCTCTCGCTCGGCCCCGGCCAGTCGTCCTCGTTCTACATTCTCGACCGCGAGCAGGCCGACGACTTCGGCAGCGAATCGCACAGCAAGAGCAACAAGTTCAAGAACGGCTCCGGCTCGGTGACCTGGTCCGACACCACCATCGGCCTGAGCGGCTGCGCCGGCTACGCGCAGGCGCGTGCCTTCGTGTCCGTCGAGGTCGAGACCGACAACGTCATCTCCTGGGTGACCCTGTGGGGCGCTCCGTTCAGCCTCGGCTGATCTGTTCGTATCCCGCACTCG
>NZ_JBHWZY010000643.1:0-4054 GCF_042727815.1 Nocardia sp. NPDC060220 | reverse complement strand
GCCTCCAGGGCCCCGCTCGAGCGCGCCAGCGCTCCAAAAACACAGCCCCCAACTATCCCGGACTCGGTAACCCCGATGCGTCACCTGCTCGAACCTCGATGTGTCACCACCTGCTCGAATCCCGATGTGTCACCACCTGCTCGAACCTCGATGTGTCACCACCTGCTCGAATCCCGCCCCTGCCCAGCGCGGAATACACCGGCCATCACCAAGCTTGTACGCTGTACGAACTGCTGTGGCCCCCCGACCAGGAGTGACGATGACGCGAGAACTCGCGACCGACGCGCCGTTCAGTCAGGTCCTCGACCTGACCGAGCTCACCACCACCGATGCCGAGACCGGCCGCTACGCCGGCGTCATCGCGCCCACCTGGACCATCGGCCCCAAAGTCCACGGCGGCACCATGGTCGCGGCCACCGCCGCCGCGGCGACCCGCTGGCTCACCGAGGCCGACGAATCGCTCGCCCAGATGGCGCCCATCGCGGCCAGCACCGACTTCCTCGGCGCCCCCGACCCCGGTGAGGTCGAATACGCGGTGCACATCCGCAAGAAGGGCCGCCAGATCTGCCTGGCCGACGTGGACCTGATCCAGAACGGCCGCACCCTCGTCCGGACCGCGTTCACCTTCGGCCACCTCGACTCCACCGAGACGCGCTGGAGCGGCCCCGACACCGACATGCCCGCCGAGCCGGTCGACGAGGCGTTCCGCTACTCCGCCGATTCGCCCATGGGCAAGATCGTGCACGTCAGCCAGGGCGCCCACATGGTGATCGACCCGACCTGGGGTGAATTCCTGCGCGGTGAGACCGGCCCGCCCCGGCTGCGGCTGTGGATCCGCCCGTTCGACGGCGACGAAGCCGATCCGCGGGCCCGCGCCGCCTTCGCGATGATGGCCGCCGACATCAGCCCGCCGGTGCCGATGAACCTCGGCCACTTCGGTTGGTCGCCGACCGTGCAGATGACCACTTATCTGCGCCGTGTCCCCGCGCCCGGCTGGCTGCGCGTCATCGCGACCGCCCGTGAGGTCGGTGAGCGGATGTTCGACGAGGACCACCTGGTCATCGACTCGACCGGTGCGGTCGTCGCCCAGAGTCGCCAGCTGGCCCTGATCCCGGCGGCACGCTGACGCCACCGGGCCAACTAACCTTGTCCTCATGACGAGAATTGCGGTGGTCGGTGGCGGTCGGATCGGTGAGGCGCTGGTGGCCGGATTGCTGGAATCCGGTCGGGCGACCAAAGATCTGGTCGTGGTCGAGCCGATCGCCGCGCGCGCCGCGCAGCTGGCCGAGCGCTTCAAGGTGCGGGTGAGCGGTTCGGTCGCCGACGCCGTCGAGGGCGCCGACATCGTGGTGATCGCGGTGAAGCCCGGCGTGGTCGACTCGGTGCTCACCGATCTGTCCAAGGCCGACCTCGACAACGGTCGCGATCAGGTGCTCGTCTCGCTGGCCGCCGGTGTCTCCACCGCCCGGCTGGAGTCGAAACTGCCCGCCGGTTTCCCGGTGGTGCGGGTGATGCCGAACACTCCGATGCTGGTCGGGCAGGGTATGAGTGTGCAATCGCCCGGTCGCTACGCCAAGCCGGAGCAGCTCGAGCAGGTCGGCGAGATGCTCGAAGCCGTCGGCAAGGTGGTGACGGTGCCCGAGGCGCAGATGGACGCGGTCACCGCGGTTTCCGGATCGGGACCGGCGTATTTCTTCCTTGTCGTCGAGGCGATGATCGATGCGGGCGTCGGCCTGGGCCTCACCCGCGAGGTGGCCAGCGAACTGGTCGTGCAGACCATGATCGGTTCGGCGGCGCTGCTGGACGAGACCGGGCAGAGCGCGGCGGAGCTCCGTGCCGCGGTCACCTCGCCCGGTGGTACCACCGCCGCGGCACTGCGTGAACTCGAACGTGGTGCGCTGCGCTCGACGTTCACCGAGGCGCTACACGCGGCCAAGCAGCGGTCCGCCGAACAGGGCGCAACGAACGAGTGACAAACGGGTACCCGGTTTGAAAACCGATTTCTCACACCCGTCGCAGTAATCCCACTGGTCCCGCTAAGCTCGTAGAAGCACGTGCGTGTCTGTTCCGCTGGTGGGGAAGCCGGCGGCGCGGGCGTGCCGGAGGTCAATGGTGCCATGATGTCTGCGAACAGAATGTCAAGTAATCCATCGGCGTCGGGCGGTGGTTCGGGTTCGCCCGGGCCGCGGGTCGGCGCCACCCCGCAAACGGTGATCGGCGGTGGCACGCAGTTTCTCACCGTCGCCGAAGTCGCCGATCTCATGCGGGTGTCGAAAATGACGGTGTACCGGCTCGTGCACTCGGGTGAACTGCCCGCGGTGCGTGTCGGACGCTCGTTCCGAGTGCACGCGAAGGCGGTGCACGACTACCTGGAGACGTCGTACTTCGACGCCGGATGACGTAGTTCGGCCAGGTACAAGGGCGGTTTCGTTGCTGCTCGGGTGCCCCGGTAGCATGGACAACTGGTTCGTGTCCGCCTGCCGGTGGCACCGTTCGTGGTGTCCGGTTGCCCCGGCGGCGCGGACGCCAAACGACGCACGTGAACACCGCGTGTGTATGCCGAGTAGAGAGAACGCGAGGAAACCCTATGGGTTCTGTGATCAAGAAGCGCCGCAAGCGTATGTCGAAGAAGAAGCACCGCAAGCTGCTTCGCCGCACGCGTGTTCAGCGGCGCAAACTCGGCAAGTAAGCCTGCGTACCGCGACGAGCCCGTCACCTTCGAGGTGGCGGGCTCGCGCTGTGAAATACGCGGGTTTGTGAAGCTCATCGGTCGAGGACGGGTCGCCGATGTTAAAAGCTTGTAGATCGTGACGGCGAGTGGCGCAAATGCGGCTACTCTGGTACGCGAAACACGATGAGCAGGGGGCTTTGAGTGGGGTCAGGTTCGAGTTCCGATACACGGGAACGACACGCACCGAGAGTTGTGCTGGTCACGGGTGCCAGCCGCTTCTTCGGTGGCAATGTCGCGGCACGTTTGGCTGCCGAACCCGGCGTCGAACGTGTCATCGCGGTGGATACCGTCACTCCCAGCCGTGAGCTCCGGCGAAAAATGGGTAGTGCCGAGTTCGTGCGTGCCGATATCCGGAATCCACTGATTCGCAAAGTCGTCGAGGGCAACGACGTCGATACCGTCGTGCACGCGGCTGTGCTCACCCGTCCGCCCGCCGGTGGCGGTCGCGCGGTGATGAAGGATCTCAATGTCCTGGGCGCGATGCAATTGCTCGCCGTGTGTCAGAAAGCGCCGACGGTGCGCCGCGTGGTGGTGCGATCGTCGTCGGCGGTGTACGGCTGCAGTGCCAAGGATCCGGCGAAATTCACCGAGGAAATGGGCGCGCGCACTCCGCCCGCGGGGTGGTTCGCACGCGACATGATCGATATCGAGGCGCTGGTCCGTGGAATGGCAAGGCGCAGGCCCGATATTTCCGCATCGATTCTGCGTTTCGCGCCGATCGTCGGTCCTCGCCTGGCCGATCGGGGCGTGCAATATCTGCGTTCGCCGATCACCCCGACCGTTCTCGGTCGCGAAGCCCGACTGCAATTGCTGCACGAGGAAGACGCGGTCGCGGTGCTGGTGCACGCGGCGCAGCGTGCACACGGTGGCACGGTCAATATCGCCGGTGACGGCGCGCTGGCCATGTCGCAGGCGATCCGCCGTGCCGGGCGTATCGTCGCGCCGGTTCCCTTTTTCGTCTTCCGCACGGTCGGTCGCTCGCTGATGGGCCCGATCATGCGCGGATTCAGTGGCGAACAACCCGACTATTTCTACTTCGGCTGCGGGCTCGACACCACCCGTATGCGAACCGAACTCGGCTTCACCCCACGCTGGACCACGGTCCAGGCGTTCGATGACTTCATCGCGGGCGCAGCGTTGCGGCCCGTCTTCGATCCGGCTTGGATCGACGCCGCGGAACACAAACTGCTCGGCCTCATCGGGGCCGGTACAGGAGCGCGTACATGAACGAGGGAGCGAAAGTCATTCGTCTCGACGTGAATGTCGAGACCCGGCAGCGACCGCAGACCCGGCGATGGCCGGACCAGCCGACGCAGGCGATGC
>NZ_JBHWZY010000642.1:0-4057 GCF_042727815.1 Nocardia sp. NPDC060220 | reverse complement strand
CCCCGGACATCGCTCGTCGATGCTCGGGGCGGGTCGCGATCCGGCGCGGAACTACTTGCCCGCGTCGCCCGTGCAGCTGGCGCTGGCGAGCTGACCGGTGGCCTGATCCTCGGCGATCACCTTGCCGCCGACCGTGATCTTGCAGGACACCGTTCCGCCGTCGATGCCCGACATGACGCTCAGCGACACGAACTTCACCAGCCCGGTGATCGTCACGTCCTTGGACCACGGCAGCGCGGTATCGGATTCGGTGACCACGTCCAGGCTGCCATCGGTGTAGATGACCGTGGAGGTACCGGTTCCGCCGGCCTGATAGGAGACGGTGACCTCCCGGCTCACCTCGTTCTCGATCTCGTTGGCGACCGTGCCGACGAGCGCGACACATCCGCCGACGACCAGCAGCAGGACCACCAGCACCCCGCCGAGCACCCATGGCCACACCTTCTTCTTGCGCGGCGGCTGCGGGTAACCACCCTGGGGCGGGTAGCCACCTTGCTGCGGGTAGCCACCCGAGGGCTGCTGACCGTAAGGCGGCGGTTGCTGGCCATAAGGCTGCTGCGGATGGCCGGGTGGGACAGTCATGCGAATTTTCCTCCGTGTCGTGCAGGCCCGCCGAACGAAACGGGAGCTCTGTACTGATCGCTCGAAAGCGACCAGAAGATAACACCGCAGCGAAGATTCGCTCTTCTATTGTCTTGCACCACAGTATTTCTGACCGATCACGGGGATCTGTCGCGGAAGCCGTCGCCGCCGTCGTCCCGCTGTGCCGGCACGGAGTGCTGGCCGGGGATCGGCGGTCGCCAGGGATATGCTCGACCGGTGGGCACAGTGGCGGCGGAGCGGATCTCGACCTGGGCTCCGTTGCGTTCACCGGTGTTCCGGGCGCTGTGGATCGCCCAGCTGGTGTCGAATCTGGGCACGTGGATGCAGACGGTCGGCGCGCAGTGGATCCTCGTGGATCAACCGAACGCCGCGGCACTGGTGTCGTTCGTGCAGACCGCGCTCGCCCTGCCGGTGATGTTGCTGTCGATCCCGTCCGGCGTACTGGCCGACCTGGTCGACCGGCGCAGGCTGCTGATCGGCGCACAGACCGGGATGGCGGTCGCCTCGCTCACCCTCACCGTCTTCACCGCCACCGGCCACACCACCCCCGCGGTCCTGCTCAGCCTGCTGTTCCTGCTCGGCTGTGGGCAGGCGCTCACCGCGCCCGCCTGGCAGGCGGTACAGCCCGAGCTGGTGCCCCGCGACCAGATCACCTCGGCGGCGGCGCTGGGCAGCATGAGCGTCAATATCGGCCGAGCCGTCGGGCCCGCGGTGGCGGGCGTGATCGTCTCGATCGCCGGGCCGACCGTGGTGTTCGGGTTCAACACGGTGTCGTTCGTCGGCATCGTCGCGGTGCTGCTGGTGTCGAAGTGGCCGACGCGAACGAGTCCGCTGCCCAGCGAACGGCCCCTCGCCGCATTGCAGGCGGGCACGCGATTCATCCGAGCCGCGCCCGCGATCCGACGGGTGCTGTTCCGCGCGATCCTGTTCATCGCTCCCGCCAGCGCGGTGTGGTCGCTGCTGCCGGTGATCGCCCACGACCGACTCGGCCTGTCGTCCTCCGGCTACGGTCTGCTGCTCGGCGCGCTCGGGCTCGGCGCGGTGTGTGGCGCGCTCGGATTGTCACGCCTGCGGGTCCTGTTCACCCCCACCCAGCGGCTCGCGCTCGCGGCGGTCCTGTTCGGTATGGGTGCGATCGCGACCGCACTGGTCCACCACGTGGTGGTGGTGCTCGTGTTGCTGGTGGGATCCGGTCTCGCGTGGTTGCTGGCGATGGCGACGCTGAACTCGACCATGCAGTTGCTACTGCCCGCCTGGGTGCGCGCCCGTGGGCTGTCGGTGTACATGCTGGTGTTCATGGGTGGGCAGGCCATCGGTTCCCTGCTCTGGGGCCTGGTCGCCGGTGCCTACGGGGCAGTGACGGCACTGTTGATCGCGGCTGCGCTGCTGGCGTGCTGTGCCGTGAGCACCCTGTGGTGGCCGATCCGGCACAACGTCGAGGAGATCGACCTCTCTCCGGCGGCGTTCTGGCCCGAACCGCAACTCGTCGTCGAGCCCGAACCCGAGGACGGCCCCGTCCTGGTGATGCGCGGCTACGACGTGCCGCCCGCCGACGTCGCTGCCTTCACCGACTCGATGGCGCTGGTCGGGCGATCGAGGCAGCGCACGGGCGCGATGGAATGGCGGCTCTACCGCGACGTCGGCACCGTCGACCGGTTCGTCGAAGCCTTCGTCGTGCGGTCCTGGGCCGAGCACATGCACCAGCATCAGGTGCGCCTGACCGCCCGTGACCGGGAAATCGAAGAGACCGTCGCCCAGTACTCCGCAGGCCCCCACACGGTCTCACACCTGGTCGCAGTCGAGCCTGGTTAGACCAGTCGATCCCACACCACCTAGGATGAACCCCATGTCGCTGTTCCTCGATATCCTCCTTGTGATCACCAGCTTGCTGTTGGTGCTGCTGGTGCTGCTGCACCGCGCCAAGGGTGGCGGCTTGTCCAGCCTCTTCGGTGGCGGCGTCCAGTCGAGCCTGTCCGGCTCCACCGTCGTCGAGAAGAACCTCGACCGCATCACCATCTTCGTCGGCATCGTCTGGTTCATCGCGATCCTCGGCATCGGCCTCGAGATCAAGTTCGCCTGACGCGTCAGCTCGACGACACGATTCGTCGGGCCGCTGCTTCGATCGCCGATTCACCGAGCAGGACTGTGTCCGCGGCCGGTCCCAGCGGGATGAAGCTGTCCGCACTGGTGACCCGCGCGAGCGCGCCCTGGTAACCGGCGTCGACAAGCGTCGCGAAAACTGACTCGGAGACTCCTCCGCTGCGCCGGGTCTCGTCGGCGACCAGCACACGGCCGGTGGCTTCGGCGTGGTAGAGCAGGTCGGCGGCCGGTAGGGGATCGAGCCAGCGGAGGTCGAGTACTCGCGTGTGGATTCCCTGGGCGGCAAGGCGATTCGCGGTGCGCAGGCTCATCGGGACGCCGTTGCCGAAGGTGACGATGGTGAGGTCGGTGCCGTCGCCGTAGGTGCGTGCTGTGCCGATCGGGATGTGGTCGGTGGCAGGGGAGGCCAGCCAGGCCTCGTCGTCTGGATGGAGATCTTTCGTGTGGTACAGCGCAATCGGTTCGACGAACACACAGACCCGGCCGTCGACTCGGGCCGCTGAGACGCAGGTGCGCAGCATGTTTGCCGCGTCGTCGGCGCGCGCGGGCACCGCGACGACAACGCCGGGGATATCGCGCAGTGCCGCCAAGGAATTGTCGTTGTGGAAGTGGCCGCCGAAGCCCTTTTGGTAGGCGAGGCCGGCAATGCGTACCACCATCGGATTTCGGTACTGCCCGTTCGAGAAGAATTGGAGGGTGGCCGCTTCGCCGCGGATCTGATCGGCCGCATTGTGGACGTAGGCCAGATACTGGACCTCGGGGATCGGGATGAAGCCGGCCAACCCGGTACCGAGCGCGGTGCCGAGGACGGACTGTTCGTCGAGGAGGGTGTCGAAGACCCGGCGTGCTCCGAAGCGCTTTCTGAGGCCCTTCGTGACCCCGTAGACGCCGCCTTTGCGGCCGACGTCCTCGCCGAACACCAGCACATCGGAGTCTCTGGTGAGGAGTTCGCCGAGTGTGTGGTTGATCGCTTGCGCCAACGTCATCCGGGAGTCGGGCGCAGGAGTCGACGGACCAGGGCGGGTGACGTCCTCGCGGATCGCGGTGGGGTGAATCGGCGCGAGGGGCGCGATCACGGCCGCCGCGGAATCGAGCCGAGCCTCGTGAACCACCTCGTCGGCGGTCTCCCGCACGCGGGCACCGATCCGCTCGTAGCGCTCGAGCAGGTCGCCGGCGTCAGCGGCACCCGCCGCGATCAGATAGCGGGCGGTGCCGAGGAGGGGATCTCGGGCCAGGTCGGCGGCGATATCGGCCGGACCACGGTAGGCGGCCTCGACATCGGACCCGGCATGTCCACCGAGCCGGACGGTGCACAGGTGCAGGAAGACCGGCACCCGCCAGGTTCGTGCCAGAT
>NZ_JBHWZY010000641.1:0-4073 GCF_042727815.1 Nocardia sp. NPDC060220 | reverse complement strand
GGTTCGGGAATCCTGCCTGTTCGCCCAGATATGCATGGGCACTCGCAGACTGAACCCCAACGACAGCGACAAAACCACAAAGGATCGCAGCAGTAGCCAGGAATTTCCGAAACATGTATGCCCCCCACACTCGTTCGATGTCACGCCTTCAGCGTGCATCCAGATTCTGGACTCCTGACTTCGCATGTGTCAAGAGGGCGATCGCGCTTCGACCCCGACGCAGCGACAATCCACAGGACTCCATGCAGTCCAACAGAACTGACGGCCGGGCTCAGTCGTCAGACGGAAGCAAGTGTCTGAGATAGCGGTCCGGGGAAGCGAGAAAGTCTCTAGTCACCCGAACAGGCATGGCTTCGTCAAAGGCGACCGAGTCAATCGCACCGTCATCGAATATCTGAAAGATGGTCGCCCCTGGCAGAGCCAACAATATTGGCGAATGCGTTGCAACCACTATTTGACACCGCTGGGCGGCGAGCTCAGCCAGCAGCGCGAGTACTGCCATACAGCCCCCCGGTGACAATGCCGCCTCGGGTTCATCGAGGAGATAGAGTCCATCCGGATACATTCGATTTCGCATCACTTCCACGAAGGACTCACCGTGTGATCGTTCGTGGAGCGAGACCCCGTCGAAGACCGCCAGCTGCTGTGGTCCGAGGTCCTCAGTCGCCGTCGCCAGGTTGTAGAACGATTCGGCGCGAAGAAAAAACCTGCTTCGCGGCTTCTTGACATCCCACTTCACAACCATGCTCCGCCCCAACGATGACTCGCTCGAACGGGTCGCGAAGCGGTAGTTCTGACTGCCCCCTTCTGGATTCATTCCAGCGGCAACCGCCAGTGCCTCAACGAGCGTCGACTTCCCGCTGCCGTTCTCGCCTACCAGGAACGTCACACCTGGCGGCAAGCTCAGCCCGCCGACTCGATCAAGGTTCGCAACGACGGGTAGGCAGAACGGATACGCATCCGAGTTGGTGCCCGGCGCCAGCTGTACTTCACGGATGTATCTGGTCGAACCAGGTCCTCGATGCACAACCACATGCTATGCCGTACTCCGTGACCCAGCTCGAAGTGTGCTCACGGTCCCAGCGTGATCGGGTTGACGATGTCGGCAGCCAGGGTCAGAAGCATGAACGCACCACCGATCACTACTGCGACGTACGTGATCGGCAGGAGCTTGATGTAGTCGACAGGACCGCCGGGGGCCTTGCCGAGCCAGCCGCGGATCGTGTCCCGGATCTTCTCGTAGAGCACCACCGCGATATGTCCGCCGTCCAGCGGGAGCAGCGGCAGCAGGTTGAACGCGCCGAGGAAGAAGTTCAGGCTGGCCAAGACCAGGATGAACATGCCCCACAGGCCACGCTCGGCGGTCTCGCCACCGATGCGGCTGGCACCGTAGACGCTGACCGGGGTCTCCGGATCGCGCTCGCCGCCGGTAACCGCTTCCCACAGCGCTGATACCTTCTGCGGCATCTTCGCAAGTGACTTCACCGTCTCGATGAAAAAATCGCCGGTGAACGAGACTGTGGCGGGGATCGCCTCGATCGGGCCGTACTGCTTTGGCGGCGCGAAGGCAGCAGGACCGACACCGACCGCGCTCACCTCGCGGCTCGCACCCTCCTTCGGCGACCGCATAACACGCTCGGGAGTGACCGGAATGGTCAGCGTCTGACCATCACGTTCGATCGTGTAGGTGAAGGTTCCGTTCTGCTTCTGAGTTTCAGACTGGAATTGCACCCAGGTATCCACCTCGACGCCGTTCACGGCCTTGACCACATCGCCGGGCTGCAATCCCGCACGCTGCGCGGGTCCTGTTCCGGTACACGGCGCCAACTTCTTGTCCGGGGTCTCCTGGGCGACGCAGCTCATCGCACCCAACTCGGTGGCCGGCGGCTGCTCGAGCTGGGGCAGACCCCAGCCGACCGCCAGGATCACCAGCAGGATGAACCCGAGCAGGAAGTTCATGCCGATGCCGCCGAACATCACGACCAGGCGCTTCCAGGTCGACTGGCGATACATCGCCCGGTCGACCTCTTCCGGTTCGAGCTCGTCGAGCGCCGTCATGCCCGCGATGTCGCAGAAGCCGCCCAGCGGCAGCGCCTTGAGCCCGTACTCGGTCTCCCCGCGACGGAAGGAGAACACCTTCGGCCCGAAGCCGATGAAGTAGCGGCGCACCTTCATGCCGGTGGCCTGCGCGGCCCACATGTGCCCGCACTCGTGCAGCGCGATCGAAATCGTGATACCGAGAGCGAACAGTGCGAACCCCAGCGCGAAAACCATGTGGGCCCTTCTCTTTGGCGGCTGGCGCCGCGTGTTTTCGGCCTCGTAACCCCGAATCCGAGGGGCGATACTGCGCCTGCGGCGTTCCGTCTCGCCCCTCGGATCCGGGGCGGCCGAAAACGTGGTGGTCTCGTTGTGGTCGTCAGGTCAGGACGTTGTTTCACCGTCGATGGTCTTCGCGGCGTACTCCCGTGCCCAGCGGTCGGCCGCGAGGACGTCGTCCAGGGTATCGGGTTCGGCGTGCCAGCGGTCGGCGGCCTCTACCGCGCGGGTGACGGTGCGCACGATGGCGGGGAAGGTGATCTTGCCGTCGAGGAAAGCTTGGACCGCGACTTCGTTGGCGGCGTTGTAGACCGCGGTGACGCTGCCGCCCGCTTCGCCTGCCTGCCTGGCCAGGCGGACGGCGGGGAAGACCACGTCGTCGACCGGCTCGAAGGTCCAGGTGGAGGCGGTACCGAAATCGCAGGCGGCGGCCGCGCCGGGGATGCGGTCGGGCCAGCCCAGCGCCAGGGCGATGGGGAGTTTCATGTCAGGGGGGCTGGCCTGGGCCAGGGTGGAGCCGTCGGTGAAGGTGACCATCGAGTGGACGATCGACTGGGGGTGGACGGTGACGTCGATCCGGTCGTAGGGCACACCGAACAGCAGGTGGGTCTCGATCAGTTCCAGGCCCTTGTTCACCAGCGAGGCCGAGTTCAGGGTGTTCATCGGGCCCATCGACCAGGTCGGGTGGGTCTTGGCCTCCGCGGGGTTCACCGATTCGAGCATCTCGGTGCTCCAGCCGCGGAACGGTCCACCCGACGCGGTGAGCACGAGGCGGTCGACCTCCTGCGCACGACCGCCGCGCAGGCACTGGGCCAGCGCCGAGTGCTCGGAGTCGACGGGCACGATCTGGCCGGGCGCGGCCGCCCGCGTCACCAGGGAGCCGCCCGCGACCAAGGATTCCTTGTTCGCCAGCGCCAGGCGGGTGCCCGCGTGCAGGGTGGCCAGCGTGGGCTCCAGACCCAGCGAACCCACCAGCGCATTGAGCACGACATCGGCGTCGGTGCGGCGGACCAGTTCGGTCACGGCGTCGGGGCCGCCGAGTTCCAGCCCGAGCGCCTGGGCGGCGGCGGGATCGGCGACAGCGACATTGCGGGTGCCGGTGGCGGTCATCTGCTCGGCGAGCAGGGCGGGGTTGCCGCCGCGTGCGGCCAGCCCGACCACCTCGAAGCGGTCGGGGTTGGCGGCGATCACCTCGAGCGCCTGGGTACCGATCGAACCGGTACTGCCGAGAAGCAGCACCTTCACCCGATCGGTGGACGGGGAACTGTCGTGCGTGGCACGCGTTGCGGGGTGGGACACGGGCCCATTGTGGCAGGGCTGCTGGCTACGACGGACGGTCGTATGCCACGATATGCTCACTCGCCCAACCAGAACTCGAGCCCTTAGGAGCGATCGTGGCAGCCACGGACCTCGATAAAGCCAGCACCGAGCGTGCCGTCGCCACCAGCGTCGACCCCGCCGAGGTGCCCTCGGCAGCATGGGGCTGGAGCGGTGAGTCGCGCAAGACCTTCCGCATCGCGGGTTGGGTCGTCATCGTGGCCCTGCTCGGGATGACCATCGGCAACCACAAGGGTCATGTCGAGGACATCTTCCTCGTCGGCCTGGCAGGCGTGATGGCGATCATCCTGGTCGTCGATTCGCTCACCCAGCGGATGCCGAAGTAGTTCTTCGACGACAAGTACGTCCACGCCTGCGGCAATCACCATGCGCCGCAGGCGTTTTCGTGCGTCAGCGGCCGCGCCGGGCCGGTTTGCGGC
>NZ_JBHWZY010000640.1:0-4074 GCF_042727815.1 Nocardia sp. NPDC060220 | reverse complement strand
ATCCTCGGCTACGAAGCACTTGTCTAGCCGTCCTTACCTCGGTTTTGCGATGGGCGAGGGTTGTCGACCCCAACATGTCGGGGGTCACTCTAAGGACAACGCTGCCGTGTTGTACAGCCGCCGGGCCCTGAGCGGATCACCGGCCCAAACCATGTTCATCGACGCTAGCCCTGACCGGTGTTACACCTGGGGATGTTGATGCAAATGTTATCCATGGTGTCGGGGTGGCCGGTGGCCGCCGGTGGCGCGCGGGCGCCTGGTTAAAGTAGCGGAGCACCGCGAAATGGCGCGCGACGCCACCCATCCGACCGAAAGCCTGGCCTTGAACCGACACCTCCGATGGGCTCTCGCGCTGCTCGGACTGTCCGTGCTCGCCAGGCTGGCCTGGATGCTCTTCGCCCCGAACGGGCTCAATGTCGTCGATCTGCACGTGTACGTCGACGGCTCGGCCTCGCTGCTGACCGATCGGCTCTACGACTTCACCTACTCCGAGGTGACGCCGGACTTCCCGCTGCCGTTCACCTATCCACCGTTCGCGGCGCTGGTGTTCTTCCCGCTGCACTATCTGCCGTTCACACTGGTGGCGGTCGGCTGGATGCTGGCCACGGTGGCCGCGCTCTACGGCGTGATCCGGATCAGCTTCGAACTGCTCCTCGGCGCGGCGAAGGCGAAGCAGACGCCGTGGATCACCGCGGCCGTCGGCTGGACCGCGCTCGGCGTCTGGCTGGAGCCGGTGCGCACAACGATCGACTACGGCCAGGTCAATGTGTTCCTGGTGCTCGGCGCGATGCTGGCCGTCCGCAGTGCGCGGTGGTGGATCTCGGGCACCCTCGTCGGCGTGATCGCCGGCATCAAGCTGACCCCGGCCATCACCGGTCTGTACTTCGTGGCGCGGCGGCGCTGGGCGACGGTGCTGTGGTCGGCGGGGGCCTTCGGGCTGACCGTCGCTGTGAGCTTTCTCATCAATGCCCACGAGGCGAAGCGCTATTTCGGCACCCTGCTCGGCGACGCGGACCGGATCGGCCCCGTGGGCTCGGTGTGGAACCAGTCGCTGCGCGGCGCGCTGAGCCGCATCCTGGGTTACGACGTGCAGTCCGGGCCGTGGTGGCTGGCCGCGGTCGCGGTCACGGCGGTGCTGGCGTTCTGCGCGTGGCGCACCCTCGGCCCCGACGACCGGCTCGGCACCCTGGTGCTGGTGCAGCTGTTCGGGCTGATGATCTCGCCCATCTCCTGGTCGCACCACTGGGTCTGGCTGATCCCGACCGCGCTGTGGCTGCTCTACGGGCCGCTGCGCGACGAGCGGGTCGCGCGGATCATCGCCGGGTTCTGGGTGCTGACGATGTTGGTGGGCGTGCCGTGGGTGCTCTCGTTCGCGCAGCCGACGATCTGGACCATCCCGCGCCCGTGGCCGCTGGCCTGGCTCGGCGCGGTCGACGTGATCGGCGTGTTCGTGCTGTTCGGCTGGCTGATCTGGCGCGGTCGTGAGACCTTGCGCGCTCAACTCCCCGGCCGTCGCACGGCCGAGGTGCCCGCGAGCTGACGCTCAGCCGACGAGGTCGTCGATGGTGTGCGCCATCGCCGTATCGAGCGCGGTGAGCCCACCCGCCGAGTGCGTACTCAGCGTGAAACGCAGTGTGCGCCAACGGATATCGATATCGGGATGATGATCGGCAGCCTCGGCCGCGGTGGCGACCTTGCGTACCGTCTCGATGCCGGCGAGGAAACTCGGTGCCTGCACCGTGCGGGTGATCGCGTCACCCTCGCGTGACCACTCCGGCAGGGTGGCCAGCGCGATGGTGAGTTCGGGGGCGGAGAGCAGCGGAGTACTCATACTTCGGTTGTACCCTTCCGCCTACTTGGCACGCGCCAGCTTCAACGCCTTTTTGAGATCTTTACCGCATGTTCCGGCGGCCTCGGCCTTCTTCATTCGCATGATGACGACGGGGCATTTGAAGCAGCGCGTCTTCTTCCTGCAGCACTTTTTCTTCGGCTTCAGGCTCGAGACCTTCTTCGCCTTCACCTTGCCCATGGGAGTTAGCGTAACCTAAGTACAAAGCCTGACACGAGGTCGCGGCGAAGCTACCGGTAGGGTGTAACAGGCCGCGATGCCAGATGAATGCGCGCCAAATACATCAACAGCAGGAGGATTGAGGCGTGTCGTCTTCACGCGATTTTCGCAACGTCGCCATCGTGGCCCACGTCGACCACGGCAAGACGACGCTGGTGGACGCCATGCTTCGTCAGTCGGGCGCGTTCGCTGAGCGAGCCGAACTGGTCGACCGAGTCATGGACTCCGGTGATCTCGAGCGCGAGAAGGGCATCACCATTCTCGCAAAGAACACCGCCGTCCATCGCCATAACCCCGACGGTTCTCTCACCGTCATCAACGTGATCGACACCCCCGGCCACGCCGACTTCGGTGGCGAGGTCGAGCGCGGCCTGTCCATGGTCGACGGTGTCGTGCTGCTCGTCGACGCGTCCGAGGGCCCGCTGCCCCAGACCCGTTTCGTGCTGCGCAAGGCGCTGGCGGCGAAGCTGCCCGTGATCCTGGTCGTCAACAAGACCGACCGCCCGGACGCCCGCATCGCCGAGGTCGTCTCCGAGTCGCACGACTTGCTGCTCGACCTGGCCTCCGACCTCGACGACGAGGCCGCCGAAGCCGCCGAGCTGGCGCTGGATCTGCCGGTTCTCTACGCCTCCGGCCGTGAGGGCAAGGCGTCGAAGGTCGAGCCGGAAAACGGTTCCGCACCCGACGCCGAGAACCTCGACGCCCTGTTCGAGGTGCTGATGGACTACATCCCGGCGCCGAAGAGCAACAAGGACGCGCCGCTGCAGGCCCACGTCACCAACCTCGACGCGTCGGCGTTCCTCGGCCGTCTGGCCCTGGTCCGCATCTACGCGGGCGAGCTGCGTAAGGGTCAGAACGTCACCTGGATCAACGCCGACGGCGCCAAGACGGTCAAGATCACCGAGCTGCTCCAGACGATCGGTGTCGAGCGTCAGCCCGGCGAGGTCGCCGAGGCCGGTGACATCGTCGCCATCGCCGGTATCCCCGACATCATGATCGGCGACACCCTCGCCGATCCGGAGAACCCGGTCGCACTGCCGCGCATCACCGTCGACGAGCCCGCCATCTCGGTGGTCATCGGCACCAACACCTCGCCGCTGGTCGGCCGGGTGCAGGGCCACAAGCTCACCGCCCGCATGCTCAAGTCGCGCCTGGATTCCGAGCTCATCGGTAACGTCTCGCTGCGCGTGCTCGACATCGGCCGTCCCGACGCCTGGGAGGTGCAGGGTCGTGGTGAGCTGGCGCTGGCCATCCTGGTCGAGCAGATGCGCCGTGAGGGCTTCGAGCTCACCGTCGGCAAGCCGCAGGTGGTCACCAAGCAGGTCGACGGCAAGACCCACGAGCCGTTCGAAGAGCTGACCATCGACTGCCCCGACGAGTACCTGGGCGCGATCACCCAGCTGCTGGCCGCCCGCAAGGGCAAGATGGTGCAGATGAGCAACCACGCCGCCGGCTGGGTGCGCATGGAGTTCATCGTCCCCTCGCGTGGCCTGATCGGCTTCCGCACCGTGTTCCTCACCGAAACCCGCGGCACCGGCATCGCCAACGCCGTCGCCCACGGTTACGCCCCGTGGGCCGGTGAGATCCGCGCCCGCCACACCGGTTCGCTGGTGTCGGACCGCGCGGGCACCGTCACCCCGTTCGCGATGATCCAGCTGGCCGACCGTGGCCAGTTCTTCGTCGAGCCGGGCGCCGACACCTACGAGGGCATGGTCGTGGGTATCAACCCGCGTGCCGAGGATCTCGATATCAACGTGACCCGCGAGAAGAAGCTGACCAACATGCGCAGCGCCAACGCGGACACCTTCGAGACCATGGCCAAGCCGTTGCAGCTCGACCTCGAGCTGGCGATGGAGTTCTGCACCGAGGACGAGTGCGTGGAGGTCACCCCCGAGGTGGTCCGCGTGCGCAAGCTGGTGCTGGGCGCCAACGAGCGGGCCCGCGACCTGTCGCGTCGCAAGGCTCGCGACAAGGCCGCCGCGAACTAGTCGGCAGTAGTTTCGAAC
>NZ_JBHWZY010000639.1:0-4077 GCF_042727815.1 Nocardia sp. NPDC060220 | reverse complement strand
CATCCTCGGGAGCTGAGCTCGGCTCGGCTCCCGAGGATGTCGGGGGCTGGTGGAGATCTAGGTCAGGGCAGCGAGGTGACGGTCAGGTCGCCGTCGGCGTACTGGGCGCGCAGCCGTTTCTTGTCGAACTTGCCGACGCTGGTCTTGGGCACCTCGGTGATGAAGGTCCAGCGTTCGGGCAGTTGCCATTTGGCGACTTTGTCGGCCAGGAAGTCGCGCAGCTCGGCGGCCTCGGCGGCGCCGGCCTCGGTCAGCACGATGACGACCAGCGGCCGCTCGTCCCACTTCGCGTCCGGCACTCCGATGACCGCGGCCTCAGCGACGGCCGGGTGGCCCATCACCGCGTTCTCCAGATCCACCGAAGAGATCCACTCGCCACCGGACTTGATGACATCCTTGGAGCGGTCGACCAGGGTGAGATAACCGTTGGGGCTGATCTTGCCGATGTCGCCGGTACGCAGCCAGCCGTCGTCGAACTTGTCGGAGTCGATCGCGACGCCGTCGGGGGAATAGTAAGAGGCGGTGATCCAGGGTCCGCGAACTTCCAGCTCGCCTAGTGAATCGCCGTCGTTGGGCACGACGTTGCCATCGTCGCCGACCAGCCGTGCCTGCACACCGGCGGGGAAACGACCTTGGGTATAACGAAACTCCCACTCCTGCTCGCCGGTGACACCCGCAGGCGGATGAGCGACGCTGCCCAGCGGTGAAGTCTCGGTCATGCCCCAAGCCTGCACAATTCGCAATCCGTGCTGCTCATGGAAGGCGCGCATCATCGAAGGCGGAACCGCCGACCCGCCCACCACCGCGGCGCGCAAGTGCGAGATGTCCTGCGGCCTGGCAGCCAGCCCGGCAAGTACCCCGCCCCAGATGGTTGGCACGGCTGCGGCGAAGGTCGGCTTCTGGTCTGCCATCATCTCCAGCAGCGGTCCCGGCTGCAAGAAGCGGTCGGGCATGAGCAGGTTCGTGCCCGCCATCAGCGCGGCATAGGGCAGGCCCCAGGCGTTCGCATGGAACAGGGGCACGATCGCCAGCACGTTGTCGGAACCGGTGCAGCCCATACCCATCGGCGAGGCGACCTGCATCGCGTGCAGCCAGTTGGAGCGGTGGGAGTACACCACGCCCTTCGGATCGCCGGTAGTGCCGGAGGTGTAACACATTGCGGCGGCAGACCGCTCATCGATCAGCGGGTAGTCGAAGATGTCGGGCTGGGTGGCGAGCAGTTCGGTGTAGGAGTGCACCTGCACGCCGGCAGGTGCCTGCAACGCCTCGGCGCCGCCGTTGGCAACGATGACGTGACGGACCGTCTTCAGGTTCGGCAGATACTGGGCGAACATCGGCACCAGCGAGCCGTCAACGATGACGACCTGGTCTTGGGCATGATTGGCCACGAACACCAGCTGCTCTGGAAACAATCGGATGTTGAGAGCGTGGAGCACCGCGCCCATCGCGGGCACGGCGATGTAGCTGACCATGTGCTCGTTGTTGTTCCACATGAAGGTCGCGACCCGGTCGCCGATTCCGATTCCGAACCCGCGCAGCGCGTTCGCCAGTTTCGCTGCCTCAGAACCCATTTCACGGTAGGTCATGGTGCGCACGCCGCTGCCGGTCCAAGTGGACACTGTGCTGTCGCCTTGGAAGGTCGAGGCGTACTTCAGTAGCGTCGCCAGCGAAAGCGGCTCGTCCTGCATGGTGCTCAACATCGGTGCGGTGTCTCCTCTAGCTATTGATCGCATTTTCGTTGTCCTCGGTGGGGTGGGGTTGATCAGCCGAATACCTGCGGCAGTTGATGGCTGGTTCGACTGGTGAACTGTGGTCGCCTCTTGCCGAGGAACGCGTCGACGCCTTCTTTGCCGTCGGCGATGCTGGTGTAGAACATCGCCAGCGAGTCGACCCGGTGGGCGTCGAGCGGATGCGGTTGTGCGCTGTTGCGGTACATCATGTGCCGGGCCAGTGCGGTAGCGACCGGTGAGCGGTCAGTAATGAACTTCTTCGCCAGCGCATACGCGGTATCCAGCAGATCGGTCGCCGCCACGACCGTGCGAACCAGTCCGCTTTCGAAAGCGGCATCGGCGGTAAGGATTTCGGCCGCATAGGTCCATTCCAAGGCGCGGCTGATTCCGACGATGCGCGGCAAGAACCACGTGCTGCACGCTTCGGGAACGATGCCGAGCTTGCCGAAGACGAACCCGATGCGGGCATCATCGCTAGCTATTCGAATGTCCATGGGTAGGGTCATCGTCGCTCCGACTCCTATTGCGGCGCCGTTGATGGCGGCGATCACCGGTTTGGTGCACGCGAAGATGGCTAGCGCCACGCGCCCGCCCGCATCACGCACACCCTGATGGATCGGCGGATCGGTCAGCCGGTGATGCATGTCTGTTGGTGTGGGCCGGGCTGTTTCATCCAGACCGAACACGTTGCCGCCGACCGACAGGTCCATGCCCGCGCAGAAGGCACGCCCGGCACCGGTCACCACGATCGCAGCGACTGCGTCATCACGGCTGGCTTGCTCGAACGCGTGCACCAGCTCGTCGGCCATGCTCACGGTGAACGCATTGAGTTGGTCAGGGCGGTCCAGCGTGATTGTCAAGATCGCGTCGTGTACCTCGTAGCGCAGGGTCTGGAAGGTCACCGGGTTGCTCCTGACTGGGGTGTGATCGGCCGACGTGGATATCGCGCGACCGAACCAGATCGTGTTCGCTATGCCATCCCCGTCCCACGAGACGGCGTCGATGAAGGAAATCGGTCCTGCTGGGCGTCTTTGCCAGCAGCACTCGACAAGCTGTAAGTCTGTGCAGCCTCGGCGGCGAGAACTTGCCTTTGCGCGACAACAATTTGACTTCATCCGACAGATTCGCTTCGTCCGCGACGAGCCCTTCACCTGGAGTGCGGGCGAATTTGCAACATCTACTTGATTCGTTGCTACATTTGTGAGTATGTTGCATTCATGAGTGGTCCGGGTCACAGCAAAGTGTCAGCCGAGCAGGCGATCGCCGTCGCCAGGCGCAAGTTCCTCGAGGGCGACCGTTTGGATATGCAGAAACTCGCTGCTGAACTCGGGGTCGACCGAACAACACTGTTCCGTTGGGTCGGCAATCGCGACCATCTGCTCGCGACCGTGCTGTGGTCGCTCGCGGAACCGACTCACCGCGCGGCGGTGGCAGCGACCACACGCACCGGTGCGGCCCGGATCGCGGACGCGACGGGCACGTTCGGTCAGGCACTCATCGACGCACCGTATTTCCGCAGGTTTCTCCGCAGCGAACCCGAACGCGCTCTGCGCCTGCTCACGACCAAGGAAAGCCCGGTGTTGAACGAAATCGTCGACGCTGTGGAGCGCGTGGTGCAACAGGAGTTGGACCGTGGCCATCTCATTCACCCGATGTCGGCGCACGATCTGGCCTATCTCATCGCGCGGATCACCGAATCCTTCATCTACGCAGATCTCATCACCGGAGAAGACCCCGACGCAACGAAGGCAGCCATCGCGGTAGCAGCGTTGCTCGGCGACCCCACATATATCCCGAAGGGAACGTAGTCATGACCGTAAGCGGGCAATGTAGCCCCGAATTCGATGATCTCCGAACGGAGTTCGAGAAGAACATCGCCTCAGGTGAGGAGCTGGGCGCTTCAGTAGTCGTCGACATCGACGGCGAGGTCGTTGTCGACCTATGGGGAGGGTTCAGCGACAGCGAGCGGACCCGGCCATGGGAAGCCGACACCATCACCAACGTGTGGTCGTCGACGAAGACAGTTACGAGCCTGGCAGTACTGATGCTGGTCGACCGGCATCAGCTCGATGTCCGCGCCCCGGTCGCGGAGTACTGGCCCGAATTCGGCGCCAACGGCAAGGACCGTATCGAGGTTCGCCACCTGCTGTCCCATACTTCCGGTGTCGCCGGCTGGGAACCGCCGTTCGCCCTGGACAATCTTTACGATTGGGATTCGGCGAGTTCGCACCTGGCTGCACAGAAGCCGTGGTGGGAGCCGGGGAGGTCCTCGGGCTACCACGCCCAGAACTACGGCCAACTGCTCGGCGAAGTTGTTCGCCGGGTCTCTGGGAAGTCCCTGGCACAG
>NZ_JBHWZY010000638.1:0-4086 GCF_042727815.1 Nocardia sp. NPDC060220 | reverse complement strand
GCCTTCACCGCGGCGCAGACCGACCAGCTGCAGCCCCTGCGGGACAAGATCTTCGACGAGATCAAGGCCAGGACGCAGGAAACCGATCTCTCGGTCCCGACGCGGCTGGGCGACTACTGGTATTACTCGCGCAGTTTCGAGGGCAAACAGTACGGCGTGCACTGCCGCTGTCCCGTCGACGCGAAAGCCGAGGGTATCGACGCCTGGACGCCGCCCCAGCTGGAGGTCGGCTCGGCGATCGAGGGCGAGCAGGTGCTGCTCGACAGCAATATCCTCGCCGAGGGGCTGGACTTCTTCGCGCTCGGCGCGTTCTCGCTGAGCCACGACGGCAACCTGCTCGCCTACTCTGTGGACAGCTCCGGCGACGAGCGCTACACGCTGCGGATCAAGGACCTGCGCACCGGTGAACTGCTGGCCGACGAGGTGGCGGGCGCGGCGCCGGGGGCGACCTGGTCGCTGGACGGCACGCACATCTTCTATCAGACGGTCGACGAGTCGTGGCGGCCCGACACCGTGTGGCGCCACCGCGTCGGCACCGGTTCCGACGCCGATGTGACGGTGTTCCACGAGCCCGACGAGCGCTACTGGGTGAGTGTCGGCGCGACCCGCTCCGAGAAGTACCTGATGGTCTGGCTCGGTTCCAAGATCACCACCGAGGGCTGGGTCCTGGAGTCGGACAATCCCGAGGGCGAGTTCCGGGTGCTGCTGCCGCGCCGCGAAGGCGTGGAGTACTCGGCCGAGCACGCGGTGATCGCGGGCGAGGACAAGTTCCTGATCCTGCACAACGACGTGGTCGACGGCGTGAAGGCGGAGAACTTCGTGCTCGCTGTCGCACCCGCCACCGATCCGTCGGACATGACGACCCTGATCGGGCATCGCGAGGACGTGCGGCTCGAGGACATCGACGCCTTCGCCACCCATCTGGTGCTCGGTTACCGGCGCGACGCGCTGCCGCGCCTGTCGGTGTGGCCGCTCACCCCGGAGGGCTTCGGCGAACTGACAGAGCTCGACTTCGGCCTCGAGTTGTTCTCCGCCGGTGCGGGTTCGAGCCCGGAGTGGGAGCAGCCCACCTTGCGCGTGGGGGTCGCCTCGTTCATCACGCCGATGCAGGTGTTCGACTATGTGCCCGCCACCGGCGAGCTGCTGCTGCGCAAGGAACAGCCGGTGCTCGGCGGGTACGACGCCGATGACTATGAGCAGCACCGCGATTGGGCCATCGCCGCCGACGGCACCCGCATTCCGATCTCGATCATCAAGCGCAAGGGTCTGGCCGACGGGCCGAAACCCACCCTGCTGTACGGATACGGCTCCTACGAGGCCAGCATCGATCCGTCGTTCTCGGTGTCGCGGCTGTCGCTGCTCGATCGCGGCATGGTGTTCGCCGTGGCGCATGTGCGCGGCGGCGGGGAGATGGGCAGGCTCTGGTACGAGCACGGCAAGACGCTGCTGAAGAAGAACACCTTCACCGACTTCGTCGCCTGCGCGAGTCATCTCATCGATACCGGTGCCACCGCACCTGACCGCTTGATCGCCGACGGCGGCAGCGCGGGCGGGCTGCTGATGGGCGCGGTCGCCAACCTGGCGCCGGAACTGTTCAACGGCATCCTCGCCAATGTGCCCTTCGTCGACCCGCTCACCTCCATCCTCGATCCGTCGCTGCCGCTGACGGTGATCGAATGGGACGAGTGGGGAAACCCCTTGGCGGACAAGGACGTCTACGAGTACATGAAGTCGTACTCGCCCTACGAGAACGTCGAGGCCAAGGACTACCCGGCCATTCTGGCGATCACCAGCCTCAACGACACCCGTGTCCTCTACGTGGAACCGGCCAAGTGGGTCGCCAAGCTGCGCGCCACCAAGACCGGCGACAACGAGGTGCTGCTCAAGACGGAGATGACCGCGGGTCACGGCGGTGTGAGCGGCCGCTACGAGAAGTGGAAGGAAGTCGGCTTCGAGTACGCCTGGGTCCTCGACCGAGTGGGTCTCGCGGACGCCTGATGCGGTGGGCCCCGGCTTCGGCCGGGGCCCATTTTTTGTGTCAGGGCCGGGGTTCGGTGATGAGTAGCTTGCCGAGCAATGTGGTGAGTTGGGTGCGTTCGCTGGGGGTCAGCGCGGCGAAGGTGTCGTCGAGGAAAGCGGGGGTGGCGGCTTCGGCGCCGTGTAGGCGGTCGCTGCCCGCAGAGGTGAGGGTGACGGCGTAGGAGCGGCGATCGAGCGGGTTGCGTTCGCGCCGAACATATCCGGATGATTCGAGGTCGTCGCAGACCGTCACCATCACGCTGCGGTCGATGCGCAGTTCCTCGGCCAGTGCCTGCTGGGAGCAGGCGCCGACCTCGGCGAGCATCTTCAGGACCAGGTGCTGGCCGACGCCCAGGCCCTGCGCGCTCGCGTGTGCTTCCGCCGCGCGGGCGACCGCTGCCGAGGCCCGGCACAGGGCGATGTCGGGTCGTTCGGCGGCGAGCTGGGGGAAGTAGGTGGGCTTGGGCGGCATGCGACTCCTCTGGTCCGAGCTTCCATTAAATCATCTGTGCGCAGATTGTTTGACGGCAGATGATTGGCGCTCTAACGTCATAATCGTCTGAGCGCAGATTATCCGGTGCCAGACGATTCCTGCGTGGCACGAGGAGCGCCCATGACTCTCGATCTGACCCCGGACCAGTTGCTGTCGACCACCCGCGCGGTTCGCAAGCGGCTCGACTTCGATCGGCCGGTGCCCCGGTCGCTCATCGAGGAGTGCGTCGATCTGGCCACGCAGGCGCCGACCGGGCGCAATCGGCAGCGCTGGCACTTCCTGGTCGTCACCGACAAGGCCCGTCGTGGCGAGCTGGCCGACATCTTCCGGCGGTCGCTGCCGCTGAGCCAGGGAACGCCGCTGACCGCGCGCGACGCGGAGCGGATGAACGTCTCCCCGCGCTCCACCGAGCGGGTTTTCGACGGCTTGCGCTATTTGACGGCCAATATCCACCGGGTGCCCGCGTTCGTGATCCCCGCCGTGGAAGGCCGCACCGACCGCGCCTCGGTGGAAGTCCAGGCGGGCACGTGGGGCTCGATCCTGCCGTCGGTGTGGAGCTTCATGCTGGCCGCGCGAGCCCGCGGACTCGGCACCGTATGGACCACCGCGCAGGCGCCGCTGGAACGGGAACTCGCTGCGGTACTGGGTGTTCCGTACGACAAGGTCATGATGGCGGCCTTCCTGCCGCTGGCGTTCACGATCGGCACCGACTTCGCACCCGCGGTGCGGGTGCCGCGCGAACAGGTATTGCACTGGCAGGGGTGGTGAGGAGTGCGCTGGAATTCGTCGTGGCGTCATCGGGGTAGCACGCCGGCGTCACCTCGAGCTGTCACCGTAGGTGCATGAACGCTGAGTTGATCGTTTCGGTGTCGGGGATCCGGGATACGACTCGCGATGCCGCGATCGAGTTCGCCGGAGAGATGGACGCGCGAGGTGTGCGCCTGTCGCTGCTGGTCGCGCCGCGATTGAAGGGCAAGTACCGGTTGGTCGACGATCCGGCGACGCAGTCGTGGCTGCGCGGGCGGCGCCTCGAAGGCGACGCGATCGTGCTGCACGGCTACGACCAGGCCGCCACCAAGGCGCGGCGCGCGGAGTTCGCCGATCTGCCCCGGCACGAGGCGACGCTGCGGCTCAAGGCCGCCGATCGGGTGATGGAGCGGGTGCAACTGCGCACCCGGCTGTTCGCCGCGCCGCGCTGGGACGCCTCGAACGGTGCGCTGGCGGCGTTGCCCGACGTGGGCTTCCGCATGGCATTCGGGCTCACCACCATGCTCGACCTGGAACGCGATGTCGCCCAGCGCGCTCGGGTGTACGGAATCGGCGAGGGCTTCCGGGCCGAGCCATGGTGGTGCCGGGCGCTGGTGATGGGCGCCGCGCGCACCGCTCGGCGCGGCGGCGTGCTGCGGTTGGCGGTGTCGGCGGCGCAGTTGCAGCGGTCGGGTCCGCGTCAGGCCGTGCTCGACGCGGTCGACCTCGCGCTCTATCACGGCGCCCACAGCGATGTATACCGCTGGGAGCCCTACCCGGCTGTCCGAGCCGCCTGACCGCCACCGCCGCGCGCGTAACCGGCGATC
>NZ_JBHWZY010000637.1:0-4087 GCF_042727815.1 Nocardia sp. NPDC060220 | reverse complement strand
CGGCCGACGCGGGAGAAGGTGAGCAGGTCGTTGATCAGCACCTGCATGCGCTTGGCGCCGTCGACGGCGAAGTCGATGTACTGCTTGCCGCGCTCGTCGAGCTGGTCGCCGTAGCGCTTCTCGAGCAACTGGCAGAACGAGGCCACCTTGCGCAGCGGCTCCTGCAGGTCATGGGAGGCGACGTAGGCGAACTGCTCCAACTCGGTGTTGGATCTGCGCAGTTCGTCGGCCTGGATGTCGAGATCCTGCTTCTGGCGCAGCAGTTCCGCCTCCTGGATCCGCGTGGAATCGAGCTCGGCGACGATGTGATGGCGCATGTTCTCCACCGCCTCGCAGACCAGCGCGATATCGGAAGGACCGACAGCCTCGATCTGCGCGTCGAACTCCCCCGCGGCTACCCGCCGCGACGACTCGGTGAGATAGCCCAACGGCCGTACCACCAGTCGCCGTACCAGCACGGTGAGCAGCACCCCGGTCAGCAGGAAGACCGCGACGATGCCCCACAGCACGATGTTGCGGGTGGTGCGTGCGCTTGCCAGCTCGGCGGAATCGCTGTCGACGACCGCGACGAGATGGTCGTTCTGCACCGCGAAGGTATCGCGCACGGCGTCGAAGAGCGCCTTTCGACGCACCGCTCCGGTGGCGGCGTCGAGACCGATGCCCGTGCGAGACGACACGGCCCCGGTCGCCGGATCGGTGAAGTCGGCCCGCCACTGCTGGGCGGCGAGGTCGACAGCGGCGAGGTCGGCGAGCAATCCGGGGTGGCCGACGAGCAGCTCCCGTAAGCGGTCCGCGGCGCGTGTCTGCTCCTGGCGCCCTCGGTCGTAGGGCTCGAGGAACTGCGGGTCCCCGGTGATGGCGTAGCCGCGGATGCCGGTCTCCTGATTCAGCAGCGCACCCTGCAGCCGATGGGCTTCGGTGGACGCGGGCAGAGTTTCGGCGAGCAGACGATCGGTGACCCGGCTGGTGTGCGCGATGACCTGCGCACCCGCCGCGGCACCGACGACCACCACCAGGATCATCAGCGCGAACACGAGCTGGAACCAGCCCTGTGCCGTCAGCTGACGGATCGACCCCGACCGAGCTGGTGCACTACTCGTCACGTCATCCGCCTCGTCACATCACTCCACCGCAAATACAGGATGGCCACATCGTCATCCAAACCGCCTGCCGCCGAGGCAAGCTCCGCCACCTGCCCGATCAGCGCGTCGACGAAGGACTCGGGCTGCCCGACGGGCAGTGTCTGTGCCAGTTCGAACAATCCGTCCTCGCCGAGGCGGGTGCTGCCGTCGCCGACGCGCCCTTCGAACAGTCCATCGGTGAACAGCATCAGCCCCGCCTCATCCGCCAGCACCACCTCGTGCGCGGGCCACTGCGCGTAGCCCGGCACGAAACCCAGGGCCGGTCCGCCCGGCACCTCCACCCAGCTCAGTCCGGCACGGGTGCACGACAGCATGCCGGGGTGACCCGCGCGGCGTACCGACACCTGCCGGGTCGCCGGGTCGAGTACCAAGCTGGTAGCGGTGGCGAAGGTTTGCTGGTCGGCGCGTTCGGCGAGCAGCACTTCCTCGAGCAGGCTCAGTTGCCTGGCACCGGTGACACCGCTGAGCACCAGCGTGCGCCACGCCAGCCGCAATGCGACCCCGGTCGCCGCGGCGTCGGGACCGTGGCCGGAGACATCACCGATGATGGCGTGCACGATGCCGGTCGGGTCCTGGACCACGTCGTAGAAGTCGCCGCCGAGCAGTGAGTGGTCGCGCCCGGGCCGATACCGCGACACCACCTCCACTGCGGGGTCGGCACCCAACAGCGGGGTCGGCAACAATCCGCGTTCGAGTCGGGAGTTCTCCTGCGCCCGCATCTGACTGGCCTGCAGGGCCGCGCTGGTGAGTTCGGCCTGCTTGCGCTGGATCGCGTAACGCACTGCGCGCCCGAACAATTCCGGGTCCACCCGGCCCTTGACCAGGTAGTCCTGCGCGCCGGCGGCCAACGCGAACAGCCCGGTGCGCTCTTGGTCGAGCCCGGTCATCACCACGACAGGGACCTGATCGTTGCGGTCGCGGATCCCGGCCAGCGCCTCGAGTCCGTGTGCATCGGGCAGATGCAGATCGAGCAGCACGCAATCGGGGACGTCGGCGCGTAGGCGCTCGCCGGCCTCGGTCAGGGTGCGTACCCAATCCAGGTGCGGGCGCGGAGACAGATCGGCGACCATCTCTTCCACCAGCAAGGCGTCGCCGGGATCGTCCTCGACCAGCAGTATGCGGAGTTGACGTTGCGATCTGGGCCCGGCCGCGATGAGATCGGCGTTCACCGCGTCACTGCGCACCACGACCACCGCCGGCGCAGCCGAGAGTCGCCTGCTCGCGCCACATCAGACCTCCCCCTCCCCACCTGGACAGCACAAAACCCAGGGTGTGCACGAAAGCCTCCGATCACAGGCGCCCACGACGCGAACTGACTCCGCCGGCCGGTTGCTGGACCGAAAGGTAGTACCGGGGATGCTATCCGATTGCGCCGACACCCATGCCCACGCAGGATTTCGGCGTGGGCATGGGCACCTTCGCCTATCGCACTACGTGCCCGGACTTGCGTGTCCGCGAGGTCGACCATCCTATCGAAGGCCACTCCGCCCCTGAGCTCATCGCCGGCTACCTCCACGGATCCGAAGGTTCGAGAGCGAATCGCCCGGCGTACTGCGCGCTAGCCGCATACTGCGCGCGAGCCGCTGAGGCTTGCCCGCCACGTCCGACTTGCACCCACACCGGCCGCCGACGGGCCTCGTTGTCACATATGTGGTGGCTGGAGGTGGTCCTTCGCGAACACCGCCGTCACGTAATCGACGAGGTGAAGACGGAGGGCGGAAGGCCACTCTGCCGAGAGATCGTCGAGGTCCACACCGAGTGCCTTTTCGACTTCCTTCAACACGAAGGGAAGCGGGATGCTCTCGCGCGAACAAACCTGTACCGCGTACTCCAATTGATCCACGACATCGTGGAGATGAGCGGTCTCGCTGTCATAAGATTCAGCGCCATGAGCCGCAAAGCGGTATTCAAGATTTCGTGAAACCCGATCGCCGCCTGCGTCATCGCGCGATAGCGGGGTACCACTGATGTTCTCGTCCATCGATCCCCCTGTCGAAGTAGTTCCCCGTCAATGGTCGACCGTACCCGAATATTCGCAGAAAATGGAGGGCCAAACCGGACATCTTATAGCTAATTAGTAGCTAACATAAGTGGGTTTGTGAGCCGTACCAAAGAGCATGTGATCTGCGCGAGATCGGCAGCCGGGCGCGAGGGCGGCCGTCTATCCGCGTGGTGCAGGGCGCTTCGGGCGGCCGTCACGACGCTTCCCACCTCGGCAAACGCCCAGTCTCGTCCCGGATACAGCAGTGCCGACAGGAACGTCGGCGAGATGCCGAGGCCGCGAGGTCAGCCCAGGTGAACCAGTGAGCCGATACGGCGCAGATATCCCGACCGGCCGAACGGAACCGTGTTGCGCTCGACTTCGAGGAAGGCTGGCATCATTATCGCGGCCAGTTCTATAGCGTCCTTACGGTCGTGGCCGCTGTCGCAGTGTCGAAGCATTCCCCTGGAAACTCCGCAGCTTCGCGGTGTTGGTGTTGGTGTTGGTGTTGAGAATTTTCTGTCAAACACCGGAAAGCACCGGAATACTACGCCTGAACGGCCGGTCCGGGCGGTCGAAAATTCTTCATCCCCTACCGCCGATGACCATACTGTCGACACTGCATCCAACTGTGAATTGACCTGCGGCACAGAACAACCCGATTACTCCGTCTCGAATATTCATACTGCGATACCCGCGCCCGGCAAATAGCTGGCTCGACATTTCACTACGGATGCGACAGGAATCTCTTATACAAGTCATCCATGGACCCGGCGCCGGTCGACATGCAGTGCTGACGCACACGGCCCCGGCGGTTACACCTCTGCCGTCACGACGGATCATGTTCGCGACCGGATTCGATTCACAGCTGACGCGAAGCCTGATTTCATATCAACTCTCGCAATAGATGAATCAGGTTGCCCTGGACGACACACCGCCCCGCACAGGTGCGGGCCACAGAGGC
>NZ_JBHWZY010000636.1:0-4087 GCF_042727815.1 Nocardia sp. NPDC060220 | reverse complement strand
CCGGTCTCCCACATCCAGCGCCAGTCGTCGAGGTCGGCGTCGGTGACCGCGGCCATGCCTTTCGCGCCGCCTGCGTTGTTGACCAGCACGTCGACGTGGTCGATGGAGTCGGTGAACGCGCGCACCGATTCCTCGGAGGTGACGTCGAGTTCGATGGCGGTGCCGCCGATCTCCTCGGCGAGGCGCTGCACGCGGTCGAACCGGCGGGCACCGACGTAGACGTGATAACCCTGCTTCGCCAGTTCCCGGGCGGTGGCTTCACCGATTCCCGAGCTGGCCCCGGTGACGACAGCGGTGCGAATGCTCATGTTTGCCGATCTTATTCGCCCGAGATTCCCGGCCGCCATGGCTCCGATCACGGTGATGTCAGGCGTTCGCCGCGGCCGCGCAGCTGGGGAATCCTTCGCGACTGCGCCGATTAACCTGTCGGTATGGCTATTCGCGATGCTGTCAGTGCCGATGGAACGAGGATCGTCTACCGGGTGATCGGTACCGGTAGGCCGCTGGTGCTGTTGCACGGGTGGGCCGGGAATCTGCGGTGCTGGGGGGCGGCCGCGGACGAGCTGGCCGAGCGCTATCGAGTGATCGCGCTCGACCTGCGCGGACACGGGTACTCCGACGACCCCGGCGCCGGTTACGACGACCCCAAGGCGTGGGCGGGCGATGTGGCCGCGGTGCTGGCCGCCGAGGGCGTCGACGCCGGTGCGGTGCTGCTGGGCTGGTCCTACGGTGGGATCGTCGCCACCGACTACCTCGCCACCTACGGCACCTCGGCTGTCGCCGGTGTCGTCTACTGCGGGGCGCCCGCCCATATCGGGCGCGATGTGCCCGGCGCGGCACCGGGGCCGTCGATGGAGAAGGCGATTCCGGGCGTGTTCGACGAGGCCGCCGGGCGGGCGGTGCGGGCGTTCTCGGTGTTCGGCAATGCCAATACCGGGCCCGGCGCGGACAAGGGCGTCGACGCGCAGCGGCTGTTCGGCGGCAGTCTCGCGACCCCGCCCTCGGTGCGCAAGGCGTTGTTCTACCGCACGATCGACAACACCGAAACCCTGCGCGCCCTGGATGTTCCGGTTCTGGTGCTGCACGGCACCGATGACCCGGTGGTCCCGGCGGCCAATGGTCAGTACATCCTCGACAATGCCCCTGACGCTCGCGGTTCCTTCTGGGAAGGGGCTCTGCACGGGCTGTTCATCGAGGACCGGCCACGCTTCCTCGCCGAGGTCAGCGCGTTTGTCGACGCGCTGGAGTGAGCTCGGCGGGCCATACCTGCTCTGAATCGGCAATGTTTCAGAAACATGTCCCGGGCCGGTGAGGCCGACCTACTCTGAGCTCGACGGCCATGTCCCGCGGCCGGGCATGGAGGTGGCGCATGAGCGTCTTGACGCGATGTGTGCTGGCCCTCGTGGCAGGCCTGGTGTGCGCCGCCCCGGTCGCCGGAGCGAGTCCGGCCACCGACGCCGCGCGGCTGATTTCCGTCGAGCCCGGTCCCGGCCGCGTCGTCGAGCTCGTGGTGCACTCCGCCGCCATGGCGAAACCGGTGACCGTCGCGGTGCTGCCCGCGGCCGACCGTTCGGCGACGGCGCCGGTCCTGTATCTGCTCAACGGCGTCGACGGCGGCGTCGGCCCGGCCGGTGACTGGCGCGACGGCGGCAACTGGCTCACCCGCACCGACGCCGGCACCTTCTTCGCCGGCAAGCAGGTCACCATCGTGATGCCGATCGGCGGCGCGGGCAGCTACTACGCCGACTGGCGGGCCGACGACCCCGTTCTCGGCCGTCAGCGCTGGGCCACCTTCCTCACCCGCGAGCTGCCCCGCATCATCGACCGTGAGTTCCACGGAACCGGGGCCAATGCCGTTGCGGGCGTGTCGATGGCGGGCACCGCCGCCTTCCAGCTGGCGCTCGCCGCGCCCGCGCTGTACAAGGCGGTCGGGTCCTACAGCGGCTGCGTCTCCACCAGCGGTCCGCAGGGTCATGCCATCGTCAACACCGTCGTCTCCGGCCAGAACGGTGACCCTGTGAACATGTGGGGACAACCCGGCGACCCGCTCTGGGCCGCCAACGATCCCTTCCTGCACGCCGAGCGCCTGCGCGGCCTGGCGATCTACGTCTCCTCCGGTACCGGTCTTCCCGGTGTACTCGACACCGTCGACGGGCCAGGGCTACACGGTGATTCGATCAAGCTCGTCGACCAGCTGATCATCGGCGGCGCGCTCGACGCGGTCACCGCGCTGTGCACCCAGCAGCTCGCCACCCGCTTCCACGACCTGGCCATCCCCGCCACGGTCGACCTGCGCCCCAATGGAACTCACTCCTGGGGCTACTGGCGTGAGGATCTTCGTCACTCCTGGCCGCTGTTCGCCGCGGCCCTGCGCGTCGGCTGAACGTTCCCGCAGGTCGCGGCGGCGGCCGGTACCGACGTGACCTGCCTGCGGTTTTCGGTGCGGACTTCACCGTCGATTCCGGTGATGCGAATAAGTTCGCAGACATGTTGCGTCATGTTTCGCAATTCGCGGTATCCGATGAAAAGGTCCGGTCGGTCTATTCGTGGAGACGATATCTGTCGGCGGGTGCGCGGGCCGTGACGAGACGGCCAGGTGTCTGCGCAGGTAGAGTGATCGGTGTGATTGGTCTGCCGCGCTGATGTGATCGGCCTGTGATTGTTCTCGCTAACCAATCGGATCGAACGTCCAGAGTTCAGGAAAATCTTCTGGGAATCGTCACAGACTTCCGGTGAATTCGTGTGTAGCGTTCTGGAATGTCGTTGGATCGTATGTGGAGAAGAGGATTCGGCGTCGAGAACGGAGTTCGATGATGTTTGGTCGGGCAGTGGGCGTACGGGTCGCAGTGGCCGTGCTGGGCTTGTTGGCCGGTGTCGTGGCCGGGGTGCCCGCAGCCGCTGAACCGGGGGCGGCGCACATCGAGGATCAGCGGGTCGAACCGGATCGCACCATCGATGTGGGCGTGTACTCACCGGCGATGGACATCGTCACCCGGGTGCGGGTGTTGCGGGCCGCCGATCCGAAAGCGCCCGCGCCGACGCTGTATCTGCTCAACGGGGTCGGCGGAGGTGCCGACGGCAACTGGCTCGATCGCACCGATGTCGTCGAGTTCTTCAAGGACAAACAGGTCAATGTGGTGATCCCGTTCGGCGGGGCCGGAAGCTATTTCGCGGACTGGCGAACCGACGACCCGGTGCTGGGCAAGCAGCGCTGGACCACCTTTCTCACCAGGGAACTACCGCCCGTGATCGACGCGGAGTTCGGCGGCACCGGCGCCAATGCCATCGCGGGACTGTCGATGGCGGGTACCTCGGTGTTCCAGCTCGCGCTCGCCGAGCCGGGCCTGTACCGGGCGATCGGGTCCTACAGCGGGTGCGTGCGCACGAGTGATCCACGCGGACAGGCGATCGTGCGGACGGTGGTGGGCAGCAGGCTCGGCAACGCGGCCAATATGTGGGGCCCACCCACCGATCCCGCGTGGTCGGCCAACGACCCCTACCTGCACGCGGAAGCGTTGCGCGGCACCGACGTCTACATCTCCTCGGGCACCGGCATTCCCGGACCGTACGACACCATCACCGCCGCCCAGGGCGACCCGGCGCAGCTGACCATGCAGTTGCTGTTCGGCGCCGGGCTCGAAGCCGTCACGAATGTGTGCACCCAGCAGCTGCGCGATCGACTGCAAACACTCGGCATCCCCGCGACCGTGGACATGCGCCCCAACGGCACTCACTCGTGGGGCTACTGGGAGCAGGACATGCACAAATCGTGGCCCGTGTTCGAGGCGGCGCTGCACCGCGCGTGACGGCCGAACGCGAGGGCCGAAATCCGCTCGCGCGCGGACCGCGGATCGGGCAGGCTCGACCACGACGAGGACGTGAACTCACTCACGAACACGCTGTGACAGCCGTCACCGAACCCGGTAGGGGCAACGGTGGCGGCGTCGCGGCGTGCACACTGGAGGGTGTGAGCCAGCGTCGTCCCGATCTTTTGCCCCATCGCATCGCGGTGCTATCGGTGCATACCTCGCCGCTGGCGCAGCCCGGTACGGGGGACGCGGGCGGGATGAATGTCTACGTGCTGCAA
>NZ_JBHWZY010000635.1:0-4091 GCF_042727815.1 Nocardia sp. NPDC060220 | reverse complement strand
ACGCCTGGCAGGTAAGTGCTGCCGTCAGCTTTCGCGTTGAGATGCTTGGTGATGGTCACCGCGGCGGGGCTCAAGCTCGCGGTGATGTCGGTGGCGGCGAGCCGTTCGCGGGTGGCCCAGTCGGTGAAGAAGTGCTTGCGCTGGGCGAATTCGACGCGACCATCGATGTAGCGAGTACTGACCAGGTTGGTGAAGAACTCGTCGCGGGTGCTGGAGCGGGAGGCAGCATCGATGTAGTCGAGGTAGGTGAAGCAGTCGACCCGGCGCAGATCCGCGACGAGCTGTTCGGGCTCGGTGGCCGAACCGATCAGCATGTTCGCACCGTACGGGGTGCCGAGCAGCCGCGCGGAGAGCCGTTCGAGGAGTTCGCCACGGCCCAGACCGCCCGATTCGGCGCGCACGGTGAGGAGTTCGTCGATCTTGCGCGCGGAAACGTCATCGACCGACGGTGCGGCCGAGGCCGGTGCCAGCGCGCACACGAGCGCGGCGAGCACGAGCATGATCCGGACGATGATGCGCAAGACGCCTCCAGCTGGCCACGGGTCGATCGGTGCGAGCGCTGTCCACCGTAGCCGAGACGGCGGACAGGATCGGCGACTCAGGGTTCCCGGTGCCGCGATGATGGCGGAGTGTGACGTCGGCCATCGGCGATGCCGATTGTTCGCGAATGGTCTCGTATCGACCGGTCGGTGGGTTGTTCGCGTACCGTTGGCGCAGGTAGTCCGTGTTCGCGGCGTGTTCGCGATGGGGTTGCTCCCCCGGGTGTCGCGGATGTGGTTCGTGCAGACGTCGACCGTTGGCCCGTCCGGGCGGAAGGGATGCCGAAATGCGTGCGTTGACAGTGGTTCCCATGCAGAAGCAATCGTTGCGGGTGGAGGATGTGCCCGACCCGGTCGTCGGTCCCGGCGAACTGCTCGTCGACGGGATCTCGCTGGGTATCTGCGGCACCGACCGCGATATCGCGCAGGGCAACTACGGCTGGCTGCCACCGGGCAAGTCGCAGATGGTGCTCGGGCACGAATCTCTGGGGCGGGTGAAGACCGCTCCCGCGGGTAGCGCATTCGCCCCTGGCGACCTCGTCGTCGGGATCGTGCGCAGGCCGGATCCGGTGCCGTGCGGGGCGTGCGCGCGCGGCCAATGGGACATGTGCCGCAACGGGATGTACGTCGAGCGCGGGATCAAGGAGATCGACGGGTACGGGTCGACGTCCTGGGTGGTGCGCGAGGACTTCGCGGTGCGACTCGATCCGGCACTGGAGAAGGTCGGGGTACTGCTGGAACCGACGACCGTGGTCGCCAAAGCTTGGGATCAGATCGAGAAGATCAACAACCGCGCCTGGTTCGATCCGCGCACCGTCCTGGTCACCGGCGCCGGGCCGATCGGTCTGCTGGCGGCGCTGCTCGGGCAGCAACGCGGCCTGGACGTGCACGTCCTCGACCGGACCAGCGGCGGGACGAAAGAAGAGCTGGTCCAGGCGCTGGGCGGCACGTTCCACACGGGGACGGCGGCCGCCGCCGCGAAAGAGATCAGCCCCGACATCGTGATCGAGGCGACCGGTGCGCCCGCGGTGGCGTTGCAGGCGATGGAGATCGACAACCCCGGCGTAATCGTCTGCCTGACCGGCGTGTCGACCCCCGGTGTCGATACCGATGTCGATGTCGGCGGATTGAACCGCAACATCGTGCTCGACAACGCGGTGGTGTTCGGTTCGGTGAACGCGAACCGCCACCACTACGAACAGGGCGCCGAAGCGCTGGCCAAAGCGGACGAGTCGTGGCTCGAACGCCTCATCACCCGGCGGCTGCCGCTGGAGAAGGCGCTCGAGGCGTTCGACCCGGGCGGGTCCGATATCAAGGTCGTCATCGACCTGGCCTGACTCGCCGAAGCGAGGTCGAGGCGGTCAGTCGGCCGCCGCGACCTCGGTCGTGGGGACTGCGCAGCCGTCGGGGCCGCAGCTGTCGCCGTCGGCGATGAGCTGGGGAGCAGGTCGATCGTTCCAGGCGGTGTTCAGTGCCCGGGTGAACGTTTCGGGAGGTTGGGCGCCGGAGACCGCGTACTTGCCGTCGAAGACGAAGAACGGGACACCGGTGGCACCGAGCGCGGCGGCCTCGGCTTCGTCGCGGCGGACCGCGTCGGCGTAGGCATCGGGGTCGGCCAGCACCGCGCGCACCGAGTTCTCGTCCAGACCCGCGCGCACAGCCAAGGCGACCAGGCGTTCGGTATCGCCGAAGACGGGCTCGGGTTCGGCGAAATTGCCTGCGTAGAGGGCGTCGAGGAGGGCTTCCTGCTTGTCCTGGTCGAGGGCGTAGTGCAGGAGCCGGTGCATGTCGAAGCTGTTGCCCGAGTCGCGGCCCGCGGTTCGGTAGGGCAGACCCATCGCCGCGGCCTGGGCGCCGATGCCGCGTTCGTTGGCGGCGGCCTGGTCGACGGTGATGCCGTATTTCTCGGCGATCGCCGGGATAACCGGACGGGTGGAACCGGCGGGCAAGGTCGGATCGAGCTCGAAGGACCGGTGCACCACCTCGACGTCGTCCCGGTGCGCGAAGCCGGCCAGCGCTTCTTCGAAGCGGGCTTTGCCCAGGTAGCAGAACGGGCAATTGATGTCGGTCCAGATCTCTACTCTGGTGGACAAGCGGGCCTCCTGCGGCGCATCGAGGGGTGCGGCGGTGGTCCGCCGGACAGTTCTGGACAGGCGTTCGAATTCGGGGAATGTAACGCCGGCAACGAGGCCGCTATTCCCTGGCGCGTCCGGGCACGACGGGACGAGCACGAGGGGTATCGATGGAGTTCGAGCAGCGGAGGGGGTGGGTACAGGTGCCCGAAGGATTGGTGGTGCCACGCGCGCTGGGGGGATTGTGGGCGGTGCGCCACGCACAGAGTGAGGCCAATGTGTGGTTCTCCGACCCGGCGACCGAGCAGCGGCCGATGCGGGGCACCGATTCCGCGGTGGAACTGACCACCCACGGGCAGTGGCAGGCGCGCTGTCTGGGCGACTGGCTGGCCGGGCTGGCGGGCACGCAGCGACCCACCCTGGTGGTCTGCTCGCCCTACCTGCGCACCAGAGTCACCTGGGCGGTGATGGCCGAGGCCGCCGCCTCCCGCAACCGGCACCTGCACCCGATCCGCACCCTGGTCGACGAACGGTTGCGTGATCGGGAGATGGGGGTGTTCGAACTGCATCCGTACCGGGCGATCCGGCGACGCGCGCCCGAGGAGGGGCTGCGTCGTGAACTGGTCGGCAACTGGGTCTATCGCCCGCCGGGCGGGGAGTCGCTGGCCGATGTGGCATTGCGGGTGCGCAGTTTCCTCGACGAGCTCGACGTGGTGGCCGCGGGCGAACAGGTGCTGGTGGTGACGCACGACGCGGTGGTGGTGTCGTTGCGCTACATCCTCGACGGACTCGGTGCGCCGGTACCGGATTCGCTCGAGCCGGTGCCCAACGCGTCGGTGTCACAGTGGCGGCGTGAGGGCCCACGACTGGCGTTGCGTGTGTGGGGCTCGGTCGACCACCTCGCGATAGACGCGGACACGGGCTAGGGGCCGGCGCGACCGACCGATGTCGGCCGCAACCGTTTTCGTGATGGTCGGTGCCGACGCGGCTGTCGTGGGTGGCGTCGACGGACTGATGGGTCCGTGGGTGGGAGAATGCGCGAGTGGATGTCGCGATCGGTCTGGTTGTCCTCATCGGCTCGGCGACCGCGCTGGCGGCGCTGGCGCGGCGATTCGGGGTGTCGGAACCTCTGGTGCTGACGTTGGCCGGGGTGGCCGCGTCGTATCTGCCGATGGTGCCGCAGGTTCACCTCGAGCCGGAGGTGGTGCTGCTGGGGTTGCTGCCGCCGCTGCTCTACACCGCCGCGCTGCGCACCTCGCTGGTCGATTTCAAGGACAACCTGCGCACCATCGCGTCGCTGTCGGTGGGGTTGGTGCTGTTCAGCACGTTCGCCGTGGCGCTGGTGGTGTGGTGGTTGCTGCCGGTGCCGTTCGCGGCGGCGGTCGCGTTGGGTGCGGTGGTCGCTCCCCCGGACGCGGTGGCAGCGACCGCGGTGGCCCGACGCACAGGGATGCCGCGCAGCATCGTGACGGTGCTCGAG
>NZ_JBHWZY010000634.1:0-4093 GCF_042727815.1 Nocardia sp. NPDC060220 | reverse complement strand
GGCCCCTCGGTGTCCCAGCATCTGGCGAAACTGCGGATGGCCAGGCTCGTGCGTACTCGTCGCGAGGGGACCACCATCTACTACAGCCTCGACAACGACCATGTCCGCAGCCTGGTCGTCGACGCGGTACACAACGCCGAACATGCCGGTCCCGGGGTGCCATCGCACCATAGGGGGCCCGATGGTCAGCCGCCGCACGCGCGGCCGCCCGGTGTGTGATGACGAGCCGACCTGCAGGAATGTTGTCGGAGGAAACGATTGCGAGCCCCAAACCTTTCGGTAGCATCCGTTGTGACGTGGCTCATGCCACGGCAGGGACTTGAAGGAGCACCGATGCTGAGCACCATGCAGGACGACCAGCTCTCGCTGGCCAAACTGCTCAACTATGCCGCAACATTCCAGGGCGATTCGACTGTGTCCACATGGACCGGTGACGGTGTTCGCACCATGACCTACCGTGAGCTCGGCGCCGATTCGGCCCGGCTGGCCAACGCGCTGCGGGGTCTCGGCATCGAAGAGGGCGACCGCGTCGGCACCTTCATGTGGAACAACAACGAGCACATGGTCGCTTACATCGCGGTGCCCGCGATGGGCTCGGTGCTGCACGCGCTCAACATCCGGCTGTTCCCCGAGCAGTTGGTCTTCGTCGCCAACCACGCCGAGGACAAGGTCGTGCTCGTCGACGGCACGCTGGTGCCGCTGTTCGCGCAGTACCTACCGAACCTGAAGACCGTGCAGCACGTGATCGTCGTCAACGGCGATCCGGCCGCGCTCACCGCGCCCGAAGGCGTCACCGTGCACTCCTACCGCGAGCTGCTCGACGCCCAGTCCGCCGACTTCGACTTCCCGGTCGTCGACGAGCGTTCGGCCGCCGCGATGTGTTACACCTCGGGCACCACCGGCGACCCGAAGGGCGTCGTCTACTCGCACCGCTCCAACTGGCTGCACGCGATGCAGGTGAACTCGCCCAACGGCATGGGTTTCCAGGGCTCGGACTACGTGCTGGCGATCGTGCCGCTGTTCCACGCCAACGCGTGGGGCCTGCCGTACGCGGCGCTGATGTCGGGCGCCAACGTCCTGATGCCGGACCGCTTCCTGCAGCCCGGCCCGCTGCTGGAGATGATGGCGGCCGAGAAGCCGACCTTCGCCGCCGCGGTGCCCACCATCTGGGGCGGCGTGCTGGCCGCGCTGGCCGCCGCGCCGCAGGACATCTCGCACCTGCGTACCGCGGTCGTCGGTGGCTCCGCGGTGCCGCCCGCGATGATGCGCGCGTTCGAGGAGAAGCACGGCGTGCGCATCCTGCACGCGTGGGGCATGACCGAGACCTCCCCGCTGGGCAGCGTCGCGCACGCGCCCGCGGGCGTCAGCGACGACGATGCCTGGGAGTACCGCTACACGCAGGGTCGTTTCCCGGCCAACGTCGAGGCCCGGCTGGTCGGTGACGACGGCAAGGTCGTCCCGAACGACGGTGAGTCGCTCGGCGAGCTCGAGGTCCGCGGCGCGTGGATCACCGGCTCCTACTACTCGCCCACCGGCGCGGAGATCGACCCGGACAAGTTCGACGACGGCTGGCTGCGTACCGGCGATGTCGGCAAGATCAGCGCCAACGGCTACCTCACCCTGGTCGACCGCTCCAAAGACGTGATCAAGTCCGGTGGTGAGTGGATCTCCTCGGTGGATCTCGAGAACGCGGTGATGGGCCACGCGGCCGTCGCCGAGGCCGCGGTCATCGGTGTGCCCGACGAGAAGTGGGACGAGCGCCCGCTGGTCGCCATCGTGCTCGCCGAGGGCGCTGCCGCCGAGGCAGCCGAGCTGCGCGACTACCTGGCCGACAAGTTCGCCAAGTGGCAGCTGCCCGAGCGCTGGACCTTCATCGCCGAGGTGCCCAAGACCAGCGTCGGCAAGTTCGACAAGAAGCGCCTGCGCGCCCAGTACGCCGAGGGCGAGCTGGACGTCGTCACGGTGTAGCGAAAACGACAAGGCGGGCGTGGAATTGCTTCCACGCCCGCCTTTTTCGTCGATCAGCAGTTGCGCAGCTCGGGGCTCTGATTCAAGAGCTGGGCGCGAGGGCTGATGTAGGTGGTGTAGGTCTCCCCGCCGACGGCCGACAGCGGGAACGCCGCGACCCGATGGCAGTTCTGGAAGGCCAGCCTGACACCGAAATGCCGTTCCAGGCCGCCGCGGATGGCGTCGGAGGCCAGGGCGCGCAGCAGCTGCCCGCGAGCCACCTCGTCCGGCGGCGGGATCCGGTTGTCGGCGTACTCGTCGGTGCCGGTGCGCAGGTCTTCGGCCACCCGGCTCACCACCTCCCACGCGTAAGGCAGGGAGGTACGGACACATTCGACGAATTCGGCGTCGTCGATATTGCCTTGTTCTGCGCGTTCGAGTAATGCGGCGGGAACATCGAGGGACATGGCTCTCCTCCTGCTTGGGGGTGGTCGGCGGGACGCGATGCCAGGTCCGAGTCTAAACGAAATCCGTTGTCAATAACCCTGAATTCGTTCCGAAAGTGCTTTCCGGAGTGCGCTTTTCGCGTCGGCGGCGAGATCGGTGACCAGTTCGCTTGCCGGTTGCCCGGTGCTCAGCGAGTGCGCTTGCCCCGCCCACAGATTCACTTCGTCGGTGTTGCCACCCGCCCGCGCGGCCGCCCGCAAGGGGGCAGTGGCGTAATGGATTTCGGGGTACGCGGCGGGCGCGTCGGCGGTGTGGTCGACGAGGAAACGGTTGCGGATCCCGCGCGCGCGACGTCCGGTGAACGCGCGCGTGAGCATCGTTGGTTCCGGCGTCCCGATCGCACCACGATGCACGGCGTTGGTGCCGGCTTCCGGGCAGCGCAGCAGCGCGGTGCCGATCTGCGCCGCCGACGCACCGGCCGCCAGTACCCCGGCCACACCGGCGCCGGTGGCGATCCCGCCCGCCGCCACGAGCGGGCGGGAGGTGACGGCGGTGAGCAGCTGGATCAGGGTGAGCAGGCCGGGCGGGTCGATCGGGTCGTCGGCGGGATCGTCGAGGAAGCTCGCGCGGTGCCCACCCGCCTCGGCGCCCTGGGCGATCAGCACGTCGGCGCCCGCCTCGACGGCGATCAGCGCCTCGGCGGGGGAGGTGACCGTGACCCACACCTCCGAGCCGACCGCGTGCAGCCGGTCCACCTCCACCGCGCTGGGGCAGCCGAAGGTCGTCGAGACCACGGCGACCGGATCGGCGACCAGCAGATCGAGCTTGTCGTCCCATCCGTCGGTGTCGTGCTCAGGGGTGCCGATCGGGAATTCGGCGCCGAGTTCGGCGAGGTAGGTGGCGTAGCCGGCCGGATCGGCCACCACGCCGGGCGCGAACAGGTTCACCCCGAACGGCGCCGTGGTGGCGGCTCTGGTCGCCTCGATCTGCGCTGCCACCGCCTCGGTGCCGAGGTATCCGGCGGCGAGCTGGCCGAACCCGCCCGCGGCCGCGACGGCGACCACCAACTCGGGTGTGGACGGGCCGCCCGCCATGGGCGCGGCGACGATGGGGACGGTCAAGGTCTCGATCACCATGGGTCGAGTCTGGTCGGTCGGGACCGTGTTCAGGCCCGGTGACAGCGCGTGTGATGGGTCGGACACTGTGATTGTTACTGTGCGGCACGTCATCTACCTGCGAATTCGTGACAGAAGGTTGCGGAATGGTCACGGCCGGGTAGAGTTCGCGTCACAACGGATGCCGAACCGTTACACATAGTTCGGCATCGGAGAACACCCAGGTGGTCTCCGGCCCGGTCGCAGACCGGTTTCGTTTCCTTGTTGTCGGACGCTAGGACGAGATCTTGTCGCAGCACCGTGTGGGTCCCGAATCCATCTCCGTGCAGGCCCTGCTTGCGCACGCGGATGGCCGGAGCCCGAGCAGGAGCAGGCACCGCGCCGAGGCGTCGCGTTCCGATCGTGTTCGGGTCGCCGCCAGTGCCGCGGTCGCCGCGGGCGCGTTGGTCGGCGTCACCGCTCAGATCGCCCCGGCCCTGGCCTTCGCCGCACCGCTGCTGCCGACCCACGACGACAGCGTCGAGGAATCGGTCGTTCCCGAGTCGGCCCGCCAAGATGTCGACCTCGTCGCCGCGCAGGAAGTC
>NZ_JBHWZY010000633.1:0-4116 GCF_042727815.1 Nocardia sp. NPDC060220 | reverse complement strand
GATACGCCGAGAACGGCACCTTCGCGTCGACGACGATGTGCCTGCCGCCGGCCAGCCGCACCACCATGTCGGGCCGGACCGCACCCCGATCGTCGCCGCCGGGCCGGGATACCTGGGTATCGAAGTCGCAGTGCCGGGTCATGCCGGCGAGTTCGACCACGCGTTCCAGCTGGATCTCACCCCACCGGCCGCGCACCTGCGGCGCCCGCAGCGCGGCGACCAGCTGGCCGGTCTGATCGGAGAGCCGATGCGAGGTGCGTTGCATGCCCGCGACCTGCTCGCGCAATCCCGAGTACGCGTCGATCCGATGGTGTTCGACCTGCCGGATCTGCTGTTCCAACGCGCCGACCGCGTCGCGCAGCGGATCGACCATCGCGCCGATCGCGGCCGAATGCCTGCGCGCCGCATCCTCGTTGGCCGAGTGCAGCGACTGCTGCAGCAACCGTTGATTGTCGCCGGCCGCGGCGAGCCGGGCTTCCGCGGTGGCGGCGCGTTGGCCACCCCGGGCGGAATGCCCCAGCCAGCCGAGACCGAAGCCTGCGACGAAGACGAAGACGAGCGCGACGAGCATCGAAGCGGTCATGGGAGGCGATACTGCCCGAGCCCACCGACAAGTTCGCAATTCCCGGGCAAACCGGGCATGGCGGCGGCATTCCCACCGGACATCTTGGTGGTGTGTGCGCGGCCTCGTGCGCCACGCCGGTGAATTACACGTGTGTGGTGCGTCGATTGAATTCTGTCGGGGGTGTGCCCTACGGTTCGCGACATGCGGATCCTGCACACCTCCGACTGGCACATCGGGCGCACCTTTCACGGTGTCGACCTGCTGGCCGATCAGGCACGGGTGCTGTCGGCCGTCGCGGAGCTGGTCGCGGCCGAATCGGTCGACGTGGTGGTGGTGCCCGGCGACATCTACGACCGCTCCATCCCCAATGCCGATGCCATCGGGGTCTGCAATCGTGGATTCGAGGCGATCCGGGCGGCGGGCGCGACGATCGTCGCCACCTCGGGCAATCACGACTCGCCCGCCAGGCTCGGTGCGGGCGCGAGCTTCGCCGCGGCCGGTGGCCTGCACCTGTGTACGCGGGTCGCCGACGCGCACCGGCCCATCGTGCTGTCCGATGACGACGGCGACGTGGCCTTCTACGGCATCCCGTATCTGGAACCGGAGATCACCCGGACCGAACTCGGTGTGCCACAGGCGCACTCGCACGCGGAGATCCTCGATGCCGCGATGAGCCGGATTCGTGCCGACATCGCCGCCAGGTCCGGCACGCGCACGGTGGTGCTGGCGCACGCGTTCGTGATCGGCGGCGAGGCGACGGGTTCGGAACGGTCCATCTCGGTGGGTGGTGTGGAGACGGTGTCGATGTCGGCCTTCGACGGCATCGACTATGTGGCGCTGGGGCACCTGCATTCGCCGCAGACGCTCTCGGAGTCGGTGCGCTACAGCGGATCCCCGCTGCCGTATTCGTTCGGGGAGAGCTCCCATCGCAAGGCGGTCTGGATCGTCGACCTCGACGCGAAAGGTCTGGCGGCGGTGCACCGCCGCGAGCTACCGCAGGTGCGCGGGCTCAGCAGACTCACCGGCACCATCGATTCCCTGCTCACCGGCGCCGAATTCGCCGCGGCCGAAGAGCACTACGTGTCCGCCACGATCACCGACATCACCCGTCCGGTGGATCCGATGCGTAAGCTGCGCGAGCGGTTTCCGCACGCGGTGCACGTGGAATGGGCACGACCGGAAGGTAATCCGGAGTTGCACTACCGCGAGCGGGTGCACGGTCGTCGCGACACGGAGGTCGCGGCGAGCTTCCTGACCGACGTGCGTGGCACACCGAGCAAGGGGGAGATGGCATGGGTGGAGCGGGCGCTGGCCGCGGCGGTTCGCGAAACCGACTCGGGCCGAGGCGAATCCGCCCAGGAGCCGGTGGCATCGGAGCTGACTGCGTGAGCTCGCGCGCCGGGTTCACGGCGGCGCTCGTCGCCGGGGTCATCGCGTGAGGCTGCACCGGCTCGAACTCACCGCGTTCGGACCGTTCGCCGAGACCACCGTCGTCGATTTCGACGCACTCGGCGCCGACGGGCTGTTCCTGCTCCACGGGCATACGGGTGCGGGCAAGACGACCATCCTCGACGCCATCGCCTTCGCCCTCTACGGCAAGGTGCCCGGGGCGCGCGGCGAGAGCAAGCGCCTGCACTCCGACCACGCCGATTCGCAGACACCACCGAGTGTCGTGCTCGAGGCCACGCTCGGCGGCCGCCTGCTGCGCCTGACCCGCTCGCCCGAATTCGAGCGCCCGAAGAAGAACGGCACCGGAACCCGGCTGCTGCAACCCCAGGCCACGCTCACCTGGCTCGACGGCAGCGGTGAGAACCTCTCGCGCATCACCGATATCGGCGACGAGGTGCTGCGTCTGCTCGGCATGAGCGCCGACCAGTTCTTCCAGGTGGTGCTGCTCCCGCAGGGCGACTTCGCCAAATTCCTGCGAGCCGAGAACGAGGACCGCGAGAAACTGCTCGAAAAGCTCTTCGATACCCAACGTTTCGGTACCGCCGAGAAATGGTTGTCGGATCGGCGACGCGCGGCCGAAGGCGAACTCACCACGCGCCAGCAGGGCATCGACCGCCTGATCACCAAGGTCGGCATGGCGGCGGGATACGGCGGCGCGGAATCGATCGGCATCAAGGACTCGGTGACGTGGTCTCAGGAACTGCTGGCCACCGCGCGTACCGCCCTCGCCGAGGCGACCGCGAATGCCGAACTGCGCCACAAAGAATCGGCCGAGGCCCGCGCCGAAGCCGAAGAGCAACGCCGCGTCACCGAGCTGCGCACCCGCATGGCCGCGGCCCGCTCCGAACTGGACGCCTACACCGCCTCCGCTGCTCGCCGCGCCGAACTCGAACGCGAACTCGACCGAGCTCGCCTGGCTGAGCCCGTCGTCCATGCCATCGACGAGGCTCGCTCCGCGGTCCGTGGCCTGCGTCGCTCGGAAGCCGCCACCCGCGGCGCCGCAGCTGATCTGGCCGATCGTCTGAGTGCACCGGAGGCGGCCGATATCGCGGGTGTGGGTCTGCTGACCGTCGTGCCGGCCGAGCCGAACGGCGATGGCGGCGTGGACGTCCAGGGTGATCTCGAGGCGGCGATCAGCCAGTGGAACGCGCTGCTCGGTGTGCTCGGTGAGGTGCGCGCGGATGCGGTGATCGCACGCAGGCTCGCTGACGATCTCGCCGCTCACGAGAGCGAATCCGCCCAGCTCACGCGGCGTGCGGCGGAGCTGGCGCAGCGGCGGGTCGAACTGCCGGCACTGATCGGTTCTGCTCAGGAACAGCTCCGCGAGGCCACCGACGCGGCCGCCGCGCTGCCCGGGGTTCGCAACGAGCTGGCCAAGTGGCAGGACGCGGCGGCGGCCGCTGTCGAGATCGCCCGTCGCCGACCGGCTTTGGACGCGGCGCGCGGTGAACACGACACGGCCTGGCGCGCCCACCTCGACGCCAGGGAGCGTGTCCTCGACCTGCGCACCCGCCGCCTTGCCGGCATGGCCGCCGAACTCGCGGGCGCGCTCACCGAGGGTGCGCCGTGCACGGTCTGCGGGTCCGCCGATCACCCGGAGCCCGCGCAGCCCACCGACGACGCGGTGTCCAAGGACGCCGAGGACGCCGCACAGGCGGCCGAACACGTCGCGGAGGCAGCGCGGGATCGCCTCGCCGAACGCATCAGCGCCATCGAACGCGAGATCGAGGCGCTGACCGCGCGTGGCGGCGACGCCGACCCCGTCGCCCTCGCCGCCGCGGTCCGCACCGCCACCCACCGCTTCGACGACACGGCCGAAGCCGCTGAACGCGCCCCCGCCCTGACCAGCCGCCTGGAGGCCCTGCGCACCGAGGAAGCCGCCCTGCACGAGCAGTCCCGCGACTCGGACGCCCGCCTCGGCACCAGCACGGCCAACATCGCGGCCACCCGCACCCGCCTCGAAGAACTCACCACCCGCCTGCGTGCCGCCGCGGGGGCCGCCCCCCCCCGCGACCCCCCCCCCACCCCCCGCGGATACCACCAAACCGCCCCCCCCCCCCACCCTACCCCCCCGACCCACGAGGGCCCCCCCCCCGACCCCC
>NZ_JBHWZY010000632.1:0-4116 GCF_042727815.1 Nocardia sp. NPDC060220 | reverse complement strand
GGTGCGGGCCGCCCCGGCGCCCGCGCTCGGCACCCTGACCCCGCGTGAACGCGAGGTGCTCGAACTGGTGGCCAAGGGGTTGTCGAACACCGAGATCGCCGCGGCGCTGTTCGTGGCCGAGCAGACCGTGAAAACCCATGTCTCCAAGGTCTTCTCGAAGCTCGGGCTGCGCGACCGCGCCCAGGCGGTGGTCCTGGCGTATGAATCCGGCCTGGTCGTTCCCGGCTGAGCCGGTGCGCTCAGCGCGGGCAGACGCCGCCGCGCAGGTTCGGCAGGTGCCGGGCCAGCAGCAGCGCCATCCGGTCGAGCAGTGCGGTGGTGTCGTCGAACGAGCCCGAATCGGCTTGTGCCGCAAGGGCTACCGCGAGCTGACCGCTGCCCACGGGTACCAGTCCGAACTGGCGCACGGTGTAGACCCCGGTGACGTCGTCGGGACCCCAGCCGCCCTTGAACTCGGTGTCGTCGAGCAGGCCGAGGCCCCACCCCTGATCCTCGGTGATCTCACCCATCAGCGAGGTGACGACCTCGGCCTGCGGCAGGCACGGCAGCCGCGACGCGAACCGCACCTGGTTGGCCAGCGACCATTCGGTACCGCCGAAGGAGGTGCCGTCGAGTTCGGTGCGGGTGCCCGACTTGCCGGTGGCCGCGTCGCCCGCCTCGTCGAGGATCTGCTGCACCGCGTCGGCGGCTTCCGGTGCGTCACCGAGGGATTCCCACAGGCCTTCGGCGGCGTCGTTGTCCGACACCGTGATCGCGGCCTCCACCATCTCGAAGATCGACTGGTCGGAGTCGTGGCGCAACGCGGCGACCGCGAGCGGGATCTTGATCGTGGACCAGGCGATGCCGGTGGTCCAGTCGCCGTAGATCGTCATCCGGCCGCCGCCGACCGGCATCAAGGCCATGCCGACCTGGCCAGGCAGCTTCGACTGCAAGAGCGTGAACTCCGCGGCCAGCGAATCGGGCAGCCCGATCGACAGACCGGGATGCCACGCGTCTTCGCTGTTGACGGTAACCGTGGGCGCACTCACCGCCGTCGGGGTGCCCGGCGTGGCACACGAGGTGGACAGTGCGGCAGTTGCCAGCACCCCACAGAGCAGCAGCCTGCGACAGGCAGCCGTCGTTCCGGTCGACTTCACCACCGAATCCTCCCCACCACCCATTGCGCGTGCTCCGGCGGTGCAAACTTCTCGTCGAACGCGTCCGGTCACACCCGGACGACTGTTAGCAAGTTTCACCGATTTTCGGCGAGAATTCGAATGAACGTGGTCACACGGTCGGAAGGGGGTCGTAGTGCACGACATCGGTGAGGTGTTCGCGGGGTTCACCATCGAGGCGATGCTGGGCCAGGGCGGCATGGGCACGGTGTATCTGGCCCGGCATCCGCGCCTGGACCGGCTCACCGCGCTCAAGCTGCTCAACCGGGATCTGTTCGCCGACGAGCGCGTTCGCGCGCGGTTCGAACGGGAGGCCGATCTCGCCGCCGGGCTCGACCATCCCGGCATCGTCACCGTCTTCGACCGGGGGACCGAGGGCGAACAACTCTGGATCAGCATGCAGTACGTCGACGGGATCGACGCGGCGACGGTGGACCCGATGGCGCTGCCACCCGAGCGGGCCGTGCAGATCGTCGAAGGGGTCGCCGACGCGCTGGACTACGCGCACGGCAGGGGAGTGCTGCACCGAGATGTGAAGCCCGCCAACATCTTGCTGGCCCGCTCCACCGGCGGCCAGGGCGAGCGGGTCTTCCTCACCGACTTCGGCATCGCCCGGCTCCGCGCCGACTCCACCCACCTCACCCAGCAGGGAATGTTCACCGCGACACTGGCTTACGCGTCACCGGAGCAGATGACCGGCGCCGAGCTCGACCATCGCTCCGACCAGTACTCGTTGGCGTGTTCGCTGTACTGGTTGTTCACCGGACTGGCGCCCTTCGACTCCGCCGACCCGAACGAGATCATCCGCGGCACCCTCTACGCCCCGCCGCCGCCCCTGGCGCTGCGTCGCGCGGGTCTGCCGCCGATCATGGACGCCGTCCTCGCCGCCGCGATGGCGAAACATCCTGCGGCACGGTTCGATTCCTGCGCCGCGTTCGCCAAGGCGGCCCGCCAGGCGCTGACCTCCACGACCCCACCGGTCCTGCCGCGCCCGCCCGCGAACCCGGTGCCGGGTTACTACCCGCCCGCCCCGCAACAAGGGCCCGCCGCGCCTTTCGCGCCGCCCGGTATGGCACCGCCCGGGTATCAAGGCGCACCCGGACAGCCTGCGCCACAACCTCATTGGCAACCACCCTCACGGCCTTTCGGAGCTGTCCCGCCGGTCGCCCCGCGCCCGGCCGCGCCCAGTGGTGTGGTGCCGCCCGGCGAAGTACCTCCGGTGGCCCAGCGTCCGGCCGCGAGTTCCGCTGCCGGACAGCCGAATGCGCGCCGATCCGGGTCCGCTGCGCCTGGTGCGGCGCCCCTGGCTGCCGCTGCGCCTGCGGTCGCGGCCTCGGCTGCCGTGCCGCCATCCGCGGGCGTGCAGCGCCCCGCGCCGGGGGTCGCCGAAGCTGTGGCGGTGCCCGTGGTCGATGCCGGAATATCTTCCAGCCCAGTGTCTCTCGACAAGCCGTCATCCACGGCGGCTCGATCGGACACCGCCGCAGCGACCGGCGGTGCGGAGTCCGGCGAGGTATCGGCCACTGCGGCAACCGATGTCGTGTCGATGCGCGACGCGGGCGAGCTGGACGCGGCGAACGCGGCCGCCTTGACCGAGGTGACCTCGATCGCTGGGGCCTCGAACGCGGCCCCAGCCGGGCCTGTGGCGCCGGAGGGGGCCGCAGGGCAGTCCAGCCAGCCGGGACAGCCTGGTAGCGCAGCACAGAGCAATGCGGGTCAGCCGAGCAATCCGGGTCAGCCGGGTAACGCCGGTCAGCCGAGCAATGCGCCTCAGCCGAGTATTGCCGGACAGTCGAGCATTGCCGGACAGCTGAGCATTGCCGGTCAGCCGAGCAATCCGGGTCAGCCGGGCAATGCCGGTCAGCCGGGCAATGCCGGTCAGCCGAGCAATGCGCCTCAGCCGAGCATTGCCGGACAGCCGAGCGGTGCGGGTCAGCCGGGCAGCCCAGGTCAGCCGGGTGGTGCGGGTCAGCCGGGCAGCGCGGGTCAGCCGGGCAGCCCAGGTCAGCCGGGCAGCCCAGGTCAGCCGGGTGGTGCAGGGCCTCAGGTAGACGCGGGGCAGTCGGCGGCGGCGGGGCAGTCGGGTGGTCCGGTCGTGCCGGGTGGTGCGGGTCAGCAGCACGGGGTGGTGCGGTCCGGGCCGCGGGGGCCCTGGATGGTGCCGCATCGGGGGTATTGGCCGGTGCCTCGACGGGTGTCGGGGATGCAGCGGTTCGGGTGGGTTGTGTTGGTGGCACTGGTTCTGGTGCTGGTCGCGTTGGTTGTCGCGTTGGTCGTGGTGGTGTTGCCCGGAGACGACGACGGTCCCGACGTGGAAGACGGCGCGAGCGGGCCGTCGAATTCGGCGGCCGAGGTGGCGGATTCGTTCGCGGAGAGTCGGCGGGTTTTCCCGACCTTGGTTCCGCAGGGGCAGATGAGTGATGGTGTGGGGTATCGGGGGGCGCGGTGTGTGGGGGTGCGCAATGTCAGCGAGCTGGCGTGGAAAGAGCCTGCGTTGCAGTGGACTCCGATCACGACCGGGTGGCAGTGCGAGCGGTCCGACAATCAAGCGGGTGCGCTGAGCTACCTGGTGCTCGAGTACGCGAACGCGAGCCAGGCGCGGTCGGTGCTGGAGGCGTTGCCCGCGACCGTTCGCTACGCGGGGAGCAAGGACGAAGTGCCGTTCTCGCTGCAGCGGTGGGTGGTTCCGGATCCGGCGAACATCCGCGTCCAGACCGCGCACCAGGTGTTGAGCTTCCCCGGCGACTCCGCCCGCGCGAATTACCTTGTCGTGGTGAGTCGCCGGGGCAGCAGCGGCACCGGCGGGGCCACCCGCCCCTCGGCGCAGGACGAGGTCATCGCGTGGTGGGACGAAGTTCCGCTCTGATCGATGACGGGGCCGACCCCGGGGTGGTAGACCCGCGATACCGAGGTGACGGTGCGAGGGAAGGCGTCGCCGCGGCGCCGGGCTGAGATGCCGGGC